>NZ_JBEXUP010000017.1:0-94891 GCF_040614375.1 Nonomuraea sp. NPDC005983 | reverse complement strand
GTCGTACCCGGCGGCCGGGCGGCCCCTGGCGCTGGCGGCCAGCGCCTGCGCGACCTGCTCGGGCCCCAGGCGGGGGTGGCGCGCCTTGATCAGCGCGGCCACGCCCGCGACGAGCGCGGCGGCCGAGCTGGTGCCCTCGGACAGCTCGTAGCCGCCCGTCCGCTTCGCCACCGGCACGCCCACACCCGGCGCTGAGACGAGCACCGACAGGTTGTCGCTGCTGAAGGCGGCGCCCTTGCCCTGTTTGTCCACGGCCGCCACCCCGATCACCCCCGGATATCCGGCGGGGAAGCTCCAGTAGGAGGTGCTGTTGTCCTTGGCGTACTTGGTCTGGCCGTCGTTGCCGACGGCGGCGACCAGCACGACGCCCTTGCCGAGCGCGTACGAGACCGCCTCGCGCTCCGACCTGAGCGGCCCGTAGGAGCCGATCGACATGCTGACGACCTGCACGCCGTGGTTGGCCGCGTAACGCAGGGCGCGAGCCAGCGGGGTGTCCAGCGCGGACTGCTGGTCCTCCTGGGGGGCGACCGAGTTGAGCGGGTCGTCCTCTTCCACCGACAGCGGCAGCGACAGGATGCGGGACTCTGGCGCGACCCCGACCAGCCCCTTGTCCGTGCCGGACCCGGCGATCAGCGCCGCCATGGCGGTGCCGTGCTGGCCGGGTGTCACCTGCTTCTCCAGGCTGGCCGAGGTCATGTCGGGGCCGAGGGTGACGCGTCCGCGCAGCTCCTTCAGCCCGGCGTCCACGCCGGTGTCGGCGACGGCGACGGTGACGCCCTTGCCCTTGGTGAGCGTCCAGGCCTGCTCGACGTTGAGCGCGTCGAGCACCCACTGCTGCTGCTCTCTGACGGGCGCCGCCGCGGGGCCCTGGATCGCGAGCAGCACGGCGGTCAGCGTGCGGACGGCGCTCAGCACACGTTCCCCTGGGTGCAGGGCGGGACCTTGGGCGGGTCCGCCAGGAAGTAGGCGATCTGGTTGCCGACGGACTTGGCCGCCGGCCAGAGCTCGCTGTGCAGGATCTCCTCCGGCGGGATGGCGGCCCTGGTGCGCCCGTCGGCGTAGCCCGCGGTGGAGAAGACGATGTACGGGCCGGCGCCCACCCAGCCGGTGCGCTGCCGCTGCTCGACGCCGAACCGCTCGGTCACCGTGCCGGGGAAGGAGACGGGCAGCACGCCGACCCGGTCGTCCTGGCCGAGCTGCTCGGTCGCGGAGACCCTGGACTGCTCGTCCTTCAGGACGGCGACGCCGACGGTGATGACGAACGTGGACGTCTGGTCGACGTAGGTCGCGCGCAGGACGGTGACGCACCCGTGCTCGTTGAGCACCCCGGCCACCGCGGAGTCCACAGCCTTGCCGCACTCGGTCTCGGGGGCGATGCCGACGCGCCTGGCGTACTGCTGGGCCTGGTCGAGGCCGATGTACTTGACCTCGTCGGGGAAGACGCCGGAGGCGGGCCACGCCTGCCAGCGCCTGGCGATCTCCTCCTGCTTGTAGCGGTTCTGCTCGTCCGGGGTGAGCGGGCGCGCCCTGGTCTCCTGGAACAGCCCGACGGTGCCGAGCAGCACCACCACGGCCGACACCGCGACGATGGCGCCCACCAGCATGACGAACCAGCGGCGGTAGCGGACGCCCTCGCGCAGCGCGGCCTGTTCGGCGCGTTCCTTGGCGGCGGCCGTGACACGGGAGCCCGCCGCGGGCCAGGAGCGCACGCGTGACCTGCGGCCGGTGGTGGCGCCGAGCGGGTTCCTCCGTCCCGGTGTGGCTCCTCCCCCGCCGCGCGGCAGCCCTGAGGTCGACCTACGTCCCTTCACCACCGCCTCGATCCCCGGTTCGCTCGTTGTCTCTTTCGTCCCCCTTGGGGGGCGGATCATGCGTCTTGCCCATCCTGAGCCCGGCGTAGCCGCCTGACCAGCGCGAAGATGAACCCCAGCGAGGCCAGCGCGCCGACGGCCGCGACGAGGGCGACCACGCCGTAGGTCGTGACGCGGCCGTGGTCCCTCGTGATGACCTTGACGGGGCCGGCAGAACCGCCGCCGACGCGCTGGGCGGGGTCCTGCGCCTGCGCGCCCTCGGCCGTCTGGGTGTGCGGGGCCAGCTTGCCCGCCTCGGCCAACGCCTTGGCGGCGTTGACCACGCCGAACCCGGTTCCGGTGTCGTAGCCGCCCGGCGGGCGGTCGGTCGCGCTGGCGGTCAGGGCCTGCACGACCAGCGACGGCGACATATCGGGATATTTCGCTTTTATCAGGGCGGCCACTCCGGACACCAGCGCCGTCGCCTGCGAGGTGCCCCTGCCCACCCAGTACTCGTCGCCCGGCCCCGCGCCCATGATGTCCACGCCCGGCGCGGCCAGAACCACCGAGGAGTTCCAATTCGAGAACGTCGCCCGGCGCAGCCTCCGGTCGGTCGCCCCCACCGAGACCACCCCCGGGAAGGCCGCCGGATAGGAGTAAGGGGCGAACCCGCTCGCGTCGGGTTTGCCGTCGCCGTCGTTGCCCGCGGCGGCCACCAGCACCACGTTCCTGGAGATCGCGTAGCGGATCGCCGCCCGCTCCTCCCTGGTCGCCAGCTCCTTGGAGATCGACATGTTGATCACCTCGGCGCCCTGGTCGACCGCGTACCGGATGCCTCTGGCCACCACGTCCTCGAACTGCTCGGCCGAGTTGAACTCGCGGAACCCCGGCTCCTCGTCCTCCAGGATGACCCGGACCGACAGCAGCTTGGCCTCGGGGGCGACGCCGATGACGCCCCGCTCTCCGCCGGGGCCGTGGCCGTGGCCGGCGATCAGCGAGGCCATGTAGGTGCCGTGCAGGCGGCTCGGCGGCACCCCCGGCGGGTTGGCGCCCTCGGTGAAGTCCCTGCCCACCGTCACGGAGCCGGCCAGGTCGCGGTGGTGCGGATCGACGCCGGAGTCGAGGACGGCCACGGTGACGCCCGCGCCCTTGCTCTCCCGCCACGCTTTCGGCAGGTCGAGCGTACTGATCACGGGCTGCTGCCCGCCGCGCACGTCGTCGGCCAGCGCGGGCGCCGCCGCGCCCAGCAGCGCCGCCGCGGCCACGGCGAGCACCCCGCCACGCCTCAGCACTGCCACTCCGGTGAGGCGCAGTCGGGCATCCGCGGCGTGCTCAGGTCGGCCAGGACGTGCTCGGAGATCTCCGCGGCGAACGCGAAGATGGTCGGACGCTGCTCGCCCACGGCCTTCGCGGGCCTGCCGTCCACCTGCCCGGCCGTGGTCAGCACCAGGTACGGGCCGGCCTGCCGGACGGAGCCCACCTGCCGCACCGGCGGGGTGAACCGGTCGGCGACCGTGCCCTCGAAGGCCAGCGGGCGCAGGCCGGGCACCGGCTTGCCCGTCTCGGGGAAGGCCGACTTGGCGCGGAGGGCGTCCACCTCGTCGGGCAGCGCGACCACGCCGACCGTGACCATCACTCCCTGCAGCGCGTCGATGTAGGTGGCGCGCAGCACCGCACGGCAGCCCGCCTGGCGCAGCGTCCTGGCCGCCTTGGCGTCGACCGAGCCGGCGCACGCGGTGCGCGGGGAGATGCCGACGCGGCTGGCCCGCTCCTCGCCGCCCTGCTCCGCGGAGTACGGAAGGGAGGCGGGGAAGATCCGGCCCGTCTGCCAGGTGCGCCACCGCTCGGCCACCTCCCGCTTCGCCGCCGCGTGCAGCTCGGACGTGCTGGGCCCCCGGGTGAGCTCGGAGCCCGCCGCGCTGCCCGCGACTCCGGCGGCCACCGCGCAGACCAGGGTCAGCGCGGAGGCGGCCACGAGGGCGGGGCCAGGGCGGGCGTTGTTCACGCCAACGACCTTAATGCGGAGGACCGGCTGTCATCCGCATTAAGGCCGGTATGGGTCTCAGTACGTCGGCAGGCTCGGGTCGACTGTCTTGACCCAGCTCAGCACGCCGCCGCCCACATGGACGGCGTCGGAGAACCCGGCGTTCTTCACCACCGCGAGCGCCTCGGCCGACCGCGCGCCCGACTTGCAGTGCAGCACGATGCGCTTGTCCTGCGGCAGCTTCTCCAAGGCGTTGCCGTTGAGGAACTCGCCCTTGGGGATCAGCGTGGCGCCGGGGATGGAGACGATCTCGTACTCGTTCGGCTCGCGGACGTCGACGAGGAAGATGTTCTCGCCGTTGTCCTGCATCGCCTTGAGCTCCTGGGCGGTAATCGTGGAGCCGCTGGCAGCCTCGGCCGCCTCGTCGGAGATCGTGCCGCAGAACGCCTCGTAGTCGTCGAGCAGCTCGGTGACCGTGGGGTTCTTGCCGCAGAGCACGCACTCGGGGTCCTTGCGGACCTTGACGTCGCGGTACTTCATCTCCAGGGCGTCATAGATCATCAGCCGGCCGACGAGCGGGTCGCCGACGCCGGTGAGCAGCTTGATGGCCTCGTTGACCTGGATGGAGCCGATCGACGCGCACAGCACGCCGAGCACGCCGCCCTCGGCGCACGACGGGACCATGCCGGGAGGCGGGGGCTCGGGGTAGAGGCAGCGGTAGCAGGGGCCGTGCTCGGCCCAGAACACGCTGGCCTGGCCGTCGAAGCGGTAGATCGAGCCCCAGACGTACGGCTTGCCGAGCAGCACCGCGGCGTCGTTCACCATGTAACGGGTGGCGAAGTTGTCGGTGCCATCGACGATGAGGTCGTAGCCGGAGAAGATCTCCATCACGTTCTCGGTGGTCAGCGCCGTGTTGTGGATGACGACGTCGACCAGCGGGTTGATCTCCCGGACCGAGGCGGCGGCGCTCTCGGCCTTCAGCCTGCCCACGTCGGACTGGCCGTGGATGATCTGGCGCTGCAGGTTCGACTCGTCGACGACGTCGAAGTCGATGATGCCGAGCGTGCCGACGCCCGCCGCCGCGAGGTACATGAGCGCGGGCGAACCGAGCCCTCCGGCGCCCACACACAGCACTTTGGCGTTCTTCAGCCGCTTCTGCCCGGCCATCCCCACGTCGGGGATGATCAGGTGGCGCGAGTAGCGGCGCACTTCGTCGACGGTCAGCTCGGCGGCCGGCTCGACCAGCGGTGGCAACGACACTTTCTACGCTCCCGTTTCCAGGGGTCCTGTCCCTCACTGAAACCTACTTGGCGAGTGGGGCATTCCCCAATCGTGTCTCACTGATCAGACGGCGTGCTTCGACGGCCACGACCTGCGGCATCTCCATCATCGCCACGTGCCCGGCGCGCGGCAGCAGCACCAGCCTGACCTGACGGAAGGCCCTGCCCGCCTTGGCGGCCATCGCCGGCCGGACCAGGCGGTCGCGCCTGCCGTGGACGATCAGGGTCGGCGCCTGGATCCTCTCGGCCTGGCGCCACAGGTTCTCCTCGCCCCGGCGGAAGTACTCCGCCACGATGCCCCGGGCCGAGCCGATCATGGCCGCGCCCGCGTGCGGCAGGCCGTCGCGCCTGCGCAACTCGTCGACGGCCTCGCGCAGCCGCTCCGGGTGCACGCTTTCCGCGTCGGCCCAGACCATCGCGAAGCTCGCGTTGATCCGCTGCTCGGCCGGGATCATTCGCATCGTGGCCGCCACCCACTCCCCCAGCCTGGGAGTCGCCGCGGCGGCGATGCGGACGGGCCCGTACCTGGGCATCAGGTCGGGCAGCGCGGGCGAGATGAGCGTGAGCGAGCGCACCAGGTCCGGACGGGTGGCGGCGACCCGGACGGCGACCGCGCCGCCGAGCGAGTTGCCGAACAGGTGGGAGGGGCCCGTCTCCTCCAGCAGCCCGGCCACGGCGCGGGCGTGACCGGCGACGGTGTAGTCGCCGTCGGCGGGGGCGGGCGAGAACCCGGCGCCCGGCAGGTCGATGGCGTGGCCGGTGACCACGTCCTTCAGCTCGTCCATCAAGTCTGTCCAGTTGGTGGCGGAACCGGCCAGTCCGTGCACGAACACGGCCTGCTCCGGAGCGCCGTCCGGGGTCGATCTGACGTGTACCGAGCCGATCGTCCGTCCTGGCCAGTGCGGGATCGGCGCTGTTGGCATGCGGCCTCCTTCTCGCTCACTCCACGATAACCGGCCCTGGCCCGCCATAATTCCCATTCCACACAAATGCGGCCCTAATGGTACTTATTCGGACATTCTACGCATTGGACCTTGCCTCAACCGTTCGTCACGGACTGCGCCACCACCCCCTCGGGCGAACCACGAGACGGCGACATCCGCAACCCCCTCCCCGCCAATCAGAGTGGTTGCGCAGGCATCCGAGAGCCAGGGGCGAAAACGGACAAATCCTGTCATTTCATTTCATAAATACTTAATGCAAGCAATGAGATTGTTAGTGTATAGCAAAAGAGGACGACCGCCGTTTGCGTGGCCTGCGCACCGGAAATGAAATCGCATGGATGACGCATTAGTCGCCATCCGAGATATTTTTCGATCAGTCCGGAAAATATCTAGAACGGGGCAACCGATCCTTTAGGGGGGAATTCAATGCCCAAGTTCAAGAGTGTCCTCGCGGGCCTCGCGGTCAGCACCGCCATGGCCGGTGGAGTCGTCAGCCTGGGCGGGCTGGCCACTGCGAGCGCCGCCAACGCCACGACTGCCTCCGCCAGCACTGGCACCTCCGTCCTCACCTGGGGCTGCGGCCGTCGCTGCGGCGGCTGGGGCGGCGGCTGGGGCGGCGGCGGCGGCTGGGGCGGCGGCCGTCAGGGCCGCCAGCGGGTGAAGCTCAGGGTCCGCATCCACAACAACAACACCAACAACGTCCGCGGCTTCTCGGACGCTGACGCCCGTCAGCGCCAGGACAACGAGGCGGAGGCGCGCCAGCGTCAGCAGGAGCGTCAGTTCCAGTTCAACCGGAACGACGACGAGAACGAAGAGGACTAGTCACCGCGCGGTGGCGCCCCACGCGGGCGTCCCACGCAGAGGCCAGTCGAGGACGTAGCCATGCGACCGGCTCCCGGTCGAGGTGAGTTCCGGACGCGCGGCTGAGTGCCTGTGTTCTCCAGGATCATCGTTTCGCCACGGCAGGCGATGACCCCGTACAGAACACAGGCACTCGAAAAGGCCGCCGGCCCGAAATTCGCCCGGAGAATTCGTTCTCTCATGGTATTCCGGCGGAATGGACAACGGGTTCGTCCCATCTCTCCCTCGGAAACTCTTCAAAGGCGCCTTCGGCAACGTCGCCGAAGGCGCCTTTTCCTTTTCTTCTCCCGGCCGTCTTCATCCCGGCTGACTTCTCCTGGCTCTCCCGGCTCGGCCGCTTGAGCTGAAGGGAGACCCGCGAGCGCGACGACGCGGCCGGGCCGGCTCGCGGTGGACCCGGTCAGGCAGACTTGCGGGGCTTGCGCTTCTGGGCCTTCTCCTCGGCGTCCTTCGCGATCTCCTTCGACGCCTTGGCGGCCTTCCCCGGCTTGGCCGGCTCGCCGGTCCGCTCCCGCTTGGCCGCTTCGACGCTCGCCCGCAGCGCGGCCATGAGGTCCACGGCGGGGCCGGCCTCCTCCTCGACCTCCGGCGGCACGATGACCTCCTTGCCCGCCACCTTGGCCTCGATCACTTCCTGCAGGGCCTCGCGGTAGGCGTCGCGGTACTCGGTCGGGTCGAAGTCCGCCTCCATCGTGCTGATCAGCGACTCGGCCATCTGCAGTTCCTGCGGCCGCACCTCGACGTCCTCTTCCAGGAAGGCGAAGTCGGGCTTGCGGATCTCGTCCGGCCAGAACATGGTCTCCAGCACGAACACGCCGTCGCGCACCCGCAGCGTGGCCAGCGACTCGCGCTGGCGCAGCGCCACCTTGACCACCGCGACCTGCCCCGAGCTCTCCAGCGCGTTCCTCAGCAGCATGTACGGCTTCGCGCCCTGGCCGTCGGGCTCCAGGTAGTACGACTTGGCGAAGTAGATCGGGTCGATCTGTTCGGCGGGGGTGAACTGGAGGACGTCGATCCTGCGCGAGGTGCTGAGCGGGAGGTCCTCGAAGTCCTCGTCGGTGAGAACCACGATCTCGCCCGTGGCCAGTTCGTAGCCCTTGGCGATGTCGGAGTACGAGACCTCCTCGCCGTCCAGCGTGCACACGCGCTTGTAGCGGATCCTGCCGCCGTCCTCGCGGTGAACCTGGTGGAAGGTGACGTCCTTCTGCTCCGTCGCGGAGTAGACCTTGATCGGGATGGTGACCAGCCCAAAGGAGATCGCACCTTTCCAGATGCTGCGCATGGGGCAACTCCTCAGCTGTAGCGCGGATCCAGATGGGCACATACCCGTCATGGGGCGACCAATGCCAACCCAGATTGAACCAATGCTGGCCGTACCTGGGGAACTGCCCCTGGATCGCGAGCGGTACGGCCTGGAGGTCAAGTGGGACGGCATCCGGGCGCTCGTCCACCTGAACGGCGGGCTGAGGGTGACGGGACGCCACGGAGCCGAATACACCCACCGGTATCCCGAAATTTCGGGGTTCGGGGTGAAGAGTGCGGTGATCGACGGCGAGGTCGTGGCGCTGGACCCGCGCGGCAGGCCCAGCTTCGTCCGCCTGCAGCACCGCATGCACCTGACCGACCCGGAACCCCGGATGCTGGAGCTGTACCCCGTCACCTACCTGCCCTTCGACCTGCTCTACCTGGACGGCCTGCCGCTGTTCGACCTGCCCTACCGCGACCGGCGCAGCCTGCTCGACGAGCTGGACATCGGCGCCCCGCCCTCCTTCCCCGGCGACTCCGACCTGCTGGCCGCCACCCGCGAGCAGGGGCTGGAAGGCGTGGTCGCCAAGCGGCTCGACTCGCCGTACCGGCCGGGCGTGCGATCCCCGTGGTGGGTGAAGGTCAAGCACCTGAGCACCACGGAGGTCGTGATCGGCGGCTGGAAGCCCGGCAAGGGCCGCCGCACGGGCGGGATCGGCTCGCTGCTCATGGGGGTGTTCACGGGCGAGGGGCTGACCTACGTCGGGCACGTCGGCACCGGCTTCACCGACGCCGCGCTGGACCACCTGCACACACTCCTGCGACCGTTGGAGGTGTCGAAGAGCCCCTTCCGCAACGAGCCGCCCTGGCGCAACCGCTGGGTTAGACCCGAGCTGGTCGGGGAGGTGGGCTACACGATGTGGACCGACGAGCTGAGGCTGCGCCATCCGGTGTGGCGCGGGCTGCGTCCCGACAGGATCCCTGCGGAGGTGACGCGGTGAAGGTGCCGGTCAGGGTGGACGGCCGGGAGCTGATACTGACCAACCTGGACAAGGTGCTCTACCCGGAGATCGGCTTCACCAAGGCCGAGGTCATCGACTACTACAGCCGCGTGACCCCGGCCATCCTCCCTCACCTCCGCGGCCGTCCGCTGACCGCCAAGCGCTACCCCAACGGCGTCGCCGGGGCGTTCTTCTTCGAGAAGAACGCCCCGGAACACACCCCCGGATGGATCAGGAAGGTCAGGCTGCCCGTGCCGGGCAGCACCAAGAACCGCGAGACCATCGACTTCGCGATCGTGGACGACCTGCCGACGCTCGTCTTCTACGCCAACCTGGCCGCCCTGGAACTGCACGTGCCGCAGTGGCGGGTCTCGGACGACGGCGAGGCGCTGCCGCCCGACACGCTCGTCTTCGACCTCGACCCCGGCCCGCCCGCGACCATCGTCGAGTGCTGCCGGGTGGCGCTCATGCTCAGGGAGGTCCTCCAGGCGGAGGGCCTCACCGCCAGGCCGAAGACCAGCGGCAACAAGGGCATGCAGCTCTACGCCGACTGGGACTGCCGCGAGGAGCCGTCCGTGTACGCCAGGCGGATCGCCAGGTTCCTGGAGAAGGAGCGGCCGAAGCAGGTGGTCAGCGTGATGACCAAGAAGCTCAGGCCCGGCAAGGTGTTCATCGACTGGAGCCAGAACAACCCGGCCAAGACCACCGTCGCGCCGTACTCGCTGCGCGCCGTGCGGCGTCCGGCCGTCTCGACTCCGCTGCTGTGGAAGGAGGTCGAAAGCTGCGAGCACCCCGACGATCTGGTGTTCACCGCACCCGACGTGCTCGCCAGAGTGGAGGAACACGGCGACCTTTTCGCTCAGGCGTAGTCTGGACCCGTCCACACCTAGAGGGGGACCCGATGTCGGAGATGGACACCCGCGGGAACGACAGCACCATCCTCGAGGGCGAGCGGGAACGGCCGATCGAGGCTCCGGAGGTCGACGCGGCCGAGCAGTACAGCCAGATGCGCGAAGAGGCCGGCAGGCTGAGCGAGGAGCTCCCGCTCGAGGTCAACCCTGCCGACGCCGCCGAACAGGATCGCCTGGTCGGCCAGGACGATGATGACGACTATCGATGAGCGGCCGGCGCCTCGCCCGTAGGATGTCCCAACCAACCCCATGAGAACCCACTGGAGACCCGCGTGACCGCCACCCCGGATGCCAAACCCCGGGGCACACGGCTGCCCCGGCTAGCCCGCCGCCGCCAGCTCCTCAGCGCCGCGCAGGAAGTGTTCGTGGAGAACGGCTATCACGCCGCCGCCATGGATGAGATCGCCGACCGGGCAGGGGTCAGCAAGCCCGTCCTGTACCAGCACTTCCCCGGCAAGCTCGAACTGTATCTGGCCCTGCTCGACCTCCACGTCGACGACATGATCAACCGTTGTCGCGACGCGCTGGCCTCCACCCACGAGAACAAGCTCCGCGTCCAGGCCACGTTCAGCGCGTTCTTCGACTTCGTCTCCACCCAGGGCGAGGCGTTCCGCCTCGTCTTCGAGTCCGACCTGCGCAACGTGGCGCCCGTACGGCAGCGCGTGGAGCGCTCGCTGCGCGAGTGCGCGGAGATGGTGAGCGCGGTGATCCAGGAGGACACCGGCTGCACCAGCGACGAGGCCCACCTGCTCGGCATCGGGCTGGTCGGCATGGCCGAGGTGAGCGCCCGCTACTGGGTCACCACGCACGGCTCCATCCCCAAGGACGCGGCCGAGCAGCTGATGGCCCGGCTGGCCTGGCGCGGCATCAGCGGTTTTCCGCGTACGGCTTAACTCGTTCGCTCGGCGCGGATCTTCTGCGCTTTCGCGCTGGCCACGCGCGACGATGGGGTGAGCTGGTGGCCGTCGAAAGGGAGCACGATGGAAGTGAAGATCGGCGTACGATCCGTACACCGTGAGCTCGTTGTCGAGACCGAGCTCTCGTCCGAGCAGGTCGAAGAGGAGATCAGGAACGCGCTCGCCGTCGAACGCGGGTTGTTCGCCCTGACCGACGTGAAGGGCAGGCGCGTGATCGTGCCGGTCGCCTCGATCGGGTTCATCGAGATCGGCGAGGACGAAGCCAGGCCCGTCGGCTTCGGCGGCACCCTGTAGCCGCCCAGCCCCCGCTCCCGGGTCCGCGCGATCGTCGGCCCGGCCCCACCGGCAGGTTCCGTTCCACGCCTGCCGGGCGAGCGGCGGGTCGAGAGTACGGCTGTCCCCTGCCTGCCATGAGAGCCGCACGCCGAGAGCGCGACAGAGTTTCTCATCGGGGTGCGGCTCGCGGGCCGTACCCCGGCCCGGCTACAGCGCGTCGGGCGAGCGCCAGACCGTGGAGCACCAGCCCCGGCCCGCCGCGTAGGCGTCAGCCTTCGGCGCAGGCGCGGGGCGCGCCGATCCGGCATCCGCGAGGTCGCCGTCGCCGGGGGACGTCGTCGTGCCTCGGCTCGATGGTCGGGCAGGCCGCGCTCCCCCTCCACAACACGGCGCGCGAGGTCCAGCGATTCGGCCCACATCTGGTCAGGGAACTGCCGTAGCGGCGCGAAGCCCTCATGTTCGCACGGTACAACCGTTCGCGCTCTCGCGCCGCTCGATACGCGGACCGGCTGCCTCAGAGGCCGAGCGCGGCCATCCGCTTGTTGTGCGCCTCGGTCAGCCTGGCGAACAGCCGGGAGATCTCGGCCTGGTCGTCGGGCGCCGCCTCGATGAGCAGCCGCGCCAGCTCCGGACGGGCCGCGGCGACCTGCTGGCTCTGGCTGAGCGCCTCGCCCACCAGGCGGCGCGCCCACAGTGCCAGCCGTCCGGCCGCTGTCGGATCCGCCCGCAGCCCGGCCCTGACCCGGTCCACCGCGAACTCCGAGCGGCCCTCGTCGGCCAGCACCTCGTCGACCAGCTTGCCGATCGACGGGTCCAGATGGCCGGCGGCCTCGCGGTAGAAGTCGAGCGCGATGCCGACTCCCACGTACGCCTTGACCAGCGCCTGTAGCCAGTCGCCGGGCTTGGTCTGGGTGTGCCAGGCGTCCAGCGCCGGGGCGAACGGCGACATCGCCTGCTCGGGGTCGGCGCCCAGTTCGGACAGCCGGTCGCGGAGAAGGCGGAAGTGCGCGTACTCGGCCACGGCGAGCTCGCTCAGCGCGGCCTGGTCGGCCAGCGAAGGGGCCAGGACCGCGGCGTCCTCGGTCATCCGGGCGAACGCGCTGAGCTCCGCGTAGGCCAGCACACCGAGCAGGTCGACGACACCAGGGGACTCGTTCATGGAACGCAGCGTACTTCGGGAACAACGGGAAACTCGGCCTGCGTTGTGGTATCGAGTACACTGCTCTGTGAAAGTGCGACCGCACTGTGTTAATTCGGGGCGATCTACCCCGATAACCCCCCGTTCCCCGGGTCTGCGGTCGCTGATGACATGAGAGGGCTGGCTCTACCGCGAGGACCCAAGTACGGCGAATGACACCGCCCGTCGGTCCCGGCAGGCCCGCCTTCATTTGAGACTGAGGCAGGCCACGCTGACGACTTTCCGAGACCTGGGAGTCACACCAGAAATCGCCGATGCCCTCGAGACCGAGGGCATCACCACACCATTCCCCATCCAGGAAATGGCCCTTCCCCTCGCCCTTAGCGGCCAGGATCTCATCGGCCAGGCGCGTACCGGCACTGGCAAGACCTACGCGTTCGGCATCGCCATGCTCCAGAGCATCGGCAAGCCGCGCAAGAACCGCAAGAAGCCGCGCGGGCTCGTCATCGTCCCGACCCGCGAACTGGCGGTGCAGGTCAGTGAAGACCTCGTCACCGCCGCGGGCAAGCTCGGCTCCCGCGTCCTGACCGTGTACGGCGGACGCGCGTACGAGCCGCAGATCGAGGCGCTCAAGGCCGGCGTCGACGTGATCGTCGGCACCCCGGGCCGCCTGCTCGACCTGGTCAAGCAGAAGCACCTCGACCTGGGTCAGATCACCTCGCTCGTGCTCGACGAGGCCGACCGCATGCTCGACCTGGGCTTCCTGCCCGACATCGAGCGCATCTTCAAGCTGATCCCCGCGCAGCGGCAGACCATGCTCTTCTCGGCGACCATGCCGGGCGAGATCGTCTCGCTGTCGCGCAAGTACCTCAACCGTCCCACGCACGTCCGCGCAGAGCACGACAGCGGCGAGGGTGAGACCACTCCGCAGGTCCGCCAGCTCGTCTGGCGCGCCCACCGGATGGACAAGATCGAGATCGTCTCGCGGCTGCTCCAGGCCGAGGGGCGCGGGCTCACCATGGTCTTCTGCGAGACCAAGCGGGCCTGCGACATGGTCGCGGAGCAGCTCGACACGCGTGGTTTCGCGGTCGCGGCCGTCCACGGCGACCTCGGGCAGGGCCAGCGCGAGCAGGCGCTGCGCGCCTTCCGCAACGGCAAGATCGACGTGCTGGTCGCCACCGATGTGGCGGCGCGCGGCATCGACATCGACGACGTCACCCACGTGGTCAACTACGACTGCCCCACCGACGACAAGACCTACGTGCACCGCATCGGCCGCACCGGCCGAGCAGGGCGCACGGGCATCTCGGTCACGTTCGTCGAGTGGGAGGAGCTGACCCGCTGGAAGATGATCAACCAGATGCTCGGCCTCGAGTTCGCCGAGCCCGAGGAGACCTACTCCACCTCACCGCACGTCTACACCGAGCTGAGCATCCCTGAGGGCACCAAGGGCGTCCTGCCGCACGCCAACCGCTCACGGGCGGGGCTGTCGGCGGAACGCATCGAGGACCTCGGCGAGACCGGTCGCTCCCGCGCCCGTGGCGGCAGACGCCGCGACGAGCGCGAGGAACGTCCGCCCCGCACGCCACGCCAGCGCCGCCGCACGCGCGGTGGCCAGCCCACGGAAGAGGTCACAGCCGTCGATACGCCGGAGGTCGAGCTGATGGACAGTCGCCGTCGTCCCCGCAAGTCCGAGGAGACGCCTGCGATCATCACCACGGACGAGATCGAGGCCGCCGCCGAGCCGCGCCGTACCCGGACTCGCACCCGGGTCGCCGACCAGGCGCCGGTCAGGGAGCCCGCCGTTGAGCAGGCGCCCGTCCGGGAGCAGGCGCCCGTCCGCGAGCAGGCGCCGGCGGCGGTCGCCGAGGCCGAGCCGAGCTTCCTCACCCCGCCGCCCCCTCCGGTGCGTTCGGAGCCGGAGCGCATCGTCCCGGCCAGCCCGTTCACGGTGATCTTCCAATCACCTGACCTGGCGACCGACGACGACGACATCGCCCCGTCGGCGGCGAGCGAGCGGCAGCAGCAGCGTCGCTCGCGTCAGCGCGGCAACAACAACAACAACCGCCGCCGCGCGGGCTGACCCTCCACCGGGCACCCGCACGGCACGCCTGAGGCGCGCGTCGCACACCGCGACGCGCGCTTCTCGGTTCTTCGGACGCCCCCGGCCGTGTGCTGGTCGCGGGGCGCCATCGCCGTCCGGGCACGCCGGTTCGCTCATACGCGACAAGTCCGCCGAATCCGGACCAGCGTGCGCAGTTCGCCGGTGCCGCGGCGCTGACCTCGGGGTATTGTTGCCCCACGTGAGTACGCCGCGATTCCTCAATCTGCCTCCTGGCGTCGCGCCCCGGAAGCTCGAGACGCCCCAGGGCACGTTCGCGGCTCTTGAGGCGCTTCCTGTCAGCGGCGTGGTGGACCGCTGGCCCGCGCTCCTCGTCCCCGGCCTGACGGGCAGCAAGGAAGACTTCATCGCGGTCCTGCAGACCCTGGCCCAGTCCGGGCGCCGGGTGGTCGCCGTCGACCTGCGCGGCCAGTACGAGACGGCCGGCCCCGACGACCCCGACGCGTACACCTGCGCGGCGCTCGGCGCCGACGTCGACCTGGTGGCCCAGGCGATCGCGGGCGGCGAGCCGGTGCACCTGGTGGGCCACTCCTTCGGCGGGCTGGTCGCGCGCGAGGCCGTCATCGACGGACGGGTCAAGTTCGCCTCGTTCACCCTGATGAGCTCGGGCCCGGCGGCCATCGTGGGGCCGCGAGCCCACTACAGCAGGAAGATCATGGAGGAGGTCCCCGCGAGGGGGCTCGAGCACGCGTGGGCCACCGGCTTCGAGCCGGAGGCGCTGGCCAACGGGGTCCCCGACGACATCCTGGAGTTCCTGCACAAGCGGCTGCTCGCCAACTCGCCCGTCGGCCTGGCGACGATGGCCGAGCAGGTGCTCACCATGCACGACCGCACCGACGAACTGCGCCAGATCGAGGTGCCCACGCTGGTGCTGTTCGGCGAGCACGACGACGGCTGGCCGGCCGAGGTCCAGTCGGAGATGGCGGCGAGGCTGGGCGCGGAGTTCATGGTGCTGCCCGGCGCGGCCCACTCTCCCGCCGTGGAGGCGCCGGAGACGACGGCGGCGGCGCTGGTCGGGTTCTGGAACACCGCAGAAACCCACTACTTGGACACTCGGTCCAATGCCATGTAATGATGCACTTACTATGGCGATCAGCGAAGAACTCGCCGCCCAGCCGCCGCAGAGCGCGACCTGGCAGGTGCACCTCGACCGCTCGATGTGGGTCGGCGGCGTCCGGGGGCTCATGCTCCAGGCGCTGCATCCGGTGGCGATGCGCGGCGTCTGGCAGAACTCCACCTTCCAGGAGGACCCGTTCGGGCGGCTCCGCCGTACCGCCGACTTCGTCGGGAGGGTGACGTTCGGCAGCCCGGAGGAGGCCGACGAGATCGGCATGCGGGTGCGCGGCATCCACAAGCGGCTGCGCATCAACGACCCCGACACCGGCCGGACCTACCGCGTCGACGACCCCGAGCTGCTGCTCTGGGTGCACTGCGCGGAGGTCTCGTCCTACCTGGAGGTGGCCAGGCGCGGCGGGCTGGCGCTCACCGAGCGCGAGGCCGACCGTTACCTGAACGAGCAGCGAAAGAGCGCCTCGTACGTCGGCCTGCACCCCGACGACGTGCCGGGCTCGTGCGCCGAGATGGACGCCTTTCTCAAGCAGGCCCGCCCCGGCCTGCGGGTCACCGAGGAGGCGGCCTCAGCGGTCCGGTTCCTGCTCTGGCCCAGGCTGCCGTCGGAGCTGCGGATGCTGTCGCCGGGCAAGCCCGCCTACTTCCCGTTCGGCGCGCTGTGTTACTACACGCTGCCGGAGTGGGCGAGGCGGATGTACGGCGTGCTGCCGGAGGTCCCGCCGGCCACGGTGACGGCGGCGCTGAAGGCGTTCAGGCTGGGCATGAACGCGCTGCCCGAGAGCGTGCACGACCACGCGTTCACGCCGTCCACCAGAGACATGCTGCGCCGCTCGCGCGAGCGCTTCGGCGCCGCGGGTTACGACGTCAGCAGGGGCCTCAGAGGCCTGACCAACCCTCGGCGCTGGCCGAAGGCGCAGGCGGCCTGACCGGTTCGTCCGTAGGTGCGGGTGCCCGGCCGGGTGCGGGGCTCCGGTACGTCCAGGGGCCGCCGGCTGCCAGGTCGGTGATGAGGTGGTGGTCGGGTGACAGGGCGCAGGCCGGGTCGGTGCGCGTGGGGTCGCCGGTCAGCGCGTACGCCTGGCAGCGGCAGCCGCCGAAGTCCACCTCCCTGCGCGGGCAGCTTCGGCACGGCTCGCCCATCCAGGACGTGCCCCGGTAGGCGTCGAAGGCGGCAGAGCGCTCCCAGATCCAGCTCAGCGCGTGGTCGCGGACGTTCGGGAGGTCCAGCGGCAGGTCGTAGGCGGCGGGGCAGGGCAGCACCCGGCCGTCGGGTGCGACGGTGAGCGAGATCGCCCCCCAGCCGCCCATGCACGGCTTCGGCACCCCGTCGAAGTAATCCGGAATCACCCAGATCAGCTCGACACCCGTTGTCTCGCGATATTTCTGGACCACCGCCTCCGCCCGCGCGAGCTGCTCCCTCGTCGGCAGCAGGGCGGACCTGTTGACCAGCCCCCACCCGTAGAACTGCGTGTTGGCCAGCTCGATCCGCTCTACCCCCCACGACAGCCCCAGCTCGATGATCTCGCCGACGGCGTCCAGGTTCTCCCTGTGCAGCACCACGTTGAGCCCGAGCGGCAGCCCACGGGCGGTCACCAGCGCCGCCGCCCGCTCCTTGCGCGCGAACGACCTGCGCCCGGCGATCCGGTCCGACTCACCCGCCGTCGCCGCCTGCACCGACAGCTGCACGCTGCGCAGCCCGGACGCGACCAGCTCGCCCAGCCGCCGCTCGGTGAGGCCGACGCCGCTGGTGACGAGCTGCGTGTAGACGCCCTCCTGCTCGGCGGTCGCCACAATGTCGGCCAGATCCGGCCTGAGCAACGGCTCGCCGCCAGACAGGTGCGCGTGGACGACGCCGAGCGCCGCTGCCTCCTCGATGACCCGCTGCCACTCCGCCGTACCGAGCTCGCCCGACCTGGCCGCCAGCTCGACCGGGTTGGAGCAGTACGGGCAGCGCAACGGGCAGGCGTGGGTGAGCTCGGCCAGCATGGCCCACGGAGCCTTCCCCAACGGGTTCATCGCAGCCAGCCCTCCCCGCGCACGCGTTCCAGGAACCCCTCCACGTCGCCCTCTCCTGCCTCGGGGAACTCGGCGACGATCTCCTCGACGGTCCGCCGGCCGTCGCAGAGGCCGACGATGGCCGCCGCCTCCTCGTTCAGCACGACGATCCGCTCCGGGACGATGAGCAGGTCCGCCTGCCGTACCCGGTCGTGGCGGAGGACGGCCGCGGGCGACAGGGCAGGGCGCCAGGTCATCGGTAGGCTCCGTCCACGGCGTCGAGCAGCGCCCACAGCACGTCGCACTTGAAGGCGAGCGCCGCGATGGCCCTGTCCTGGTCGGCGCGGCTGCGCGCCCAGTCGAGGACGAGTTCGAGGGCCTCGCCGCTGTCCTGGCGGCCCTGGGTGACGCGGATCTGGAAGTAGCGCAGCCCGTCCTGGTCGATCCACGGATAGTGCCGCTCGAAGGCGGCGATCCTGGTGCGCATCAGGTCGGGGGCGAACAGTTCGGTCAGCGAGGCGGCCACGGCCTCCAGCGTCGAGCCGTTGCGGCACAGGTTCACGTACCCGTCCACCGCCAGCCGGACGCCCGGCAGGACCCCCTCGCCCGACAGCAGCAGGCCGCGGTCGAGCCCGGCAGCCTCGCCCAGGCGCAGCCACCGTTCGATGCCGCCCTCGCCCGGCCTGACGCCGTCGTGGTCCTGGATCCTGCGCAGCCACATCCGGCGCAGTTCCGGCGTCTCCAGCTTGGCCAGGACGTAGGCGTCCTTGATGGGGATGTGCCGCTGGTAGTGGAAGCGGTTGAGTATCCAGCCCCGCAGCTCGTCGCGGCTCAGCCGGCCCGCGTGCATCCGCTGGTTGAACGGGTGCAGGTGGTGGTAGCGCTTCTCCGGTACGGCGCGCAGCTCGGCCTCGAAGGCGTTCAAAGGTCGATCACCATCCCGTCGGCGGCCACCTCGACGCCCAGCTCGGCCAGCACCTTGTGCTGTTCGGCGGCCGGGTCCACGAGGGGGTTGGTGTTGTTGAGGTGGGTGTAGAGGCAGCGGGCGTCCAGCCGTGACAGGCGTTCCATGGTGGCCTCGATCGGGAGGTGGCCCATCTCGGTCGCGGTCCTGCTGGAGATGCCGGTGCGGCGGGGCTCCTCGTCGTCCCAGAACGTGCCGTCGACGATCACGCAGTCGGCCTGTTCGAGAGCCTCCGTGTCGGGCCAGGCGCCCATCGCGGGCGCGTAGATCAGGGTGGCGTCACCGTCGGTGATCCTCAGCGCCGACACCCAGCCGGACGGTCCCGGCTCCGTCGCGTAGCGGGGGCGCTTGTCCGAGATCGGGAGGGCGTCGGCGTCGTGCCAGGCGAGCTGGACGTACGGGGCCAGGATGTCGGCGAAGGGACGCAGCGCCTGCCGCACGGCCGGGGTGGCGTGGACCTCCAGCGTGTCGGCCTCCCTGAGGCGGAGCAGCCCGATGGTGTGGTCGAGTTCGGCATCGGTGAGGATGACGCCGCGGAGCGGCGACTCACGTGGGCCCGGGCCGGGACACAGCCACGGGCAGCTCTCGATCTGGTCGGTGATGTCAGGGGCGGCGTTGACGACGTAGCACCCGGTCGCCAGCCGCACGGCGAGGCTGGCGTGACGCCGCACGCGGGCGGGGTGGGCGCGCGCCCCGGAGCAGCCGGGGCACGCACAGTTCCACTGGGGCACGCCGCCACCGGCCGCGGTGCCGAGCACCTGCAGTCGCATGGCGTCCGCGCCCTACCTGGTGGCCAGGAAGTACGCGGTCATCTCCATGGACGCCTCGACGACCTGGTAGTCGGGCTTGTGCCAGGTGGTCTCCTCGCCACGGGAGCGGACCTTCTTCGCATGCGTCCTGGGCGGCTGCTTCTTACCCTTCTCCGTCGGCTGGGCCATGCGACGTGCACCTGCCTTCCATAAGCGGTTACCACCGATATGACGAGAGAAGAGCGAGATAGTCAATGCTTAGATCGGAGCTTTTCCCCGGAAATTTCAACTTATGGCGTTGATTGCCCCTTCAGGCGAGGTTCTTCATCCGATGTCTTGACCGGCAGCACGACCTTGACGCCACCGAAGCCTCGGACGCCGATTCCGAGGCGCTGGGGCTCAGTCGGCCAGGGCGTCCCAGGGCGTGCGGTCGGGGGCCGCTGCCAGGCCCTCGGGGCAGTGGCGGCGGAAGTCGCACCACGAGCAGAGGGGGCCGGGGCTGGGGGCGAAGTGCTCGTCGAGCTCGGGCGGCACCGCGGGCGGCTCAGCGGCCCCTGCCTGCGCTCCCCGCGTGCTCTTCGCCGGGATCCTGTCGCGGTAGCGCTCGTCGGCCGCCGCCGCCTCGTCGGCGATCTCCTCGGCGCGCCGCAGGTGGCGGGCGAGGGAGTCGTCGCTGTGCCGCCACTCGATGACCTCACCCGTGGGCAGATGGTGAAGCTCCACCTGATGGCAGGGGGTGCGCATCATCCGGGACGCCGCGACCGCGTAGATCGCCAGCGCGAGCGACGAGCGCGCGTCGTCCTGGGTGAGGGGTCGGCGCCCGGTCTTGTAGTCGACCACGACCAGTTCGTCGCCGCGCCTGTCGAGGCGGTCGATGCGCCCCGACACCGCGATGACCTTGGTGCGGGTCGCCACCGTACGTTCCACGCCCACCGGGTCGTCGGACGGGTCGAGGGTCGCGACGTATCCGGACACGAGGTCGCGGGCACGCCCCAGCCAGTGGGCCGACTGCTCCCTGTCTCTGAAGCCCTCGGTGATCCAGCCGTTGGTGAGCAGGATGGCCGCGGTGAGCGGGGTCCGCCGCTCGTACGGCTCGCGCCACCAGCCCGCGAGTGCGTTGTGCACGCTGGCGCCGACGCTGTTGTGCGCCCACGCCGGCCCCTTGGGCGGCTGCGGCCGGTCGAGGTAGGTGAACCGGTAGCGGCGCCGGCAGTCGAGCCAGGTGTTCAACCGCGACGGCGTGCACGAGTAGAGCCGCCGCGGCATCCCCTCCAGCGGAAGCTGGTCATGCACCCTGGTCGTCGCCATGGTTGAGCCTGATCCCGGAGGCCTTCGTGCCGTCGATGAGCGGCCCCTCCTCCTCGGGCTCCGTGCGGGTCAGCGAGCCCGACACCCAGTCGTCGAAGTGCGG
The DNA here is from genome assembly GCF_040614375.1 of Nonomuraea sp. NPDC005983. Taxonomy (NCBI): domain Bacteria; kingdom Bacillati; phylum Actinomycetota; class Actinomycetes; order Streptosporangiales; family Streptosporangiaceae; genus Nonomuraea; species Nonomuraea sp. NPDC005983. The sequence goes on along the minus strand of NZ_JBEXUP010000017.1, from coordinate 74,232 downwards.
CTCGAGGTCGCCGACGGTGACCTCTTCACCGTGGCAGGCCAGCACGCGGGTCTCGCCGGGCAGCGTGAACAGCCGCCCGCCGATCGCGGTGAGCTGGTCGGCCAGCGCCGGGTACTCGCCGCCGAGCTTGCCGGGGCCGTCGGCCTGAAGGGTCTTGCCGGTGAACACGACCCCGAGCGCCTCGCTGTAGAGCGACACGCCGCCGGGGGTCACGCCCGGCGTCTCCATGACGTCGAGCTGGATGTCGGCCACGCCGAAGGCGCCGTCGTCCTCCATGTCGATGTCGGGCCAGGTCTCGCGCCAGGTCTCGCGCCACAGCGGCTTGTCCTTGGGATGGAGGGCGATCACCGCCTCGTCGCGGCTCGCGACCTCGATGGCCGCGCCGACGTGGTCGGGCAGGCCGTGCGTGCAGATGACGGCCAGCACCTCGCGCTCGCCGACCTGCTCCAGGATCTTCTCGGCGTCACGCGCCGGGTCGATGACGATCACCTCGTCGTCGTCGCCTACGATCCAGGTGTTGTTCTCGACCTTCTCATGGGTGCCGTCGATGTCGACGACGCCCTCGGTCACCACTCGCTCGATACGCGCTGTCACGCCTCCGCACTCTAGTCCGTCTGGATGACAGAGCGAATCGCGTCGCTCGGCGAGTACCGAAAGAACCCGCCGCTTCGGGGTCAGCCGTCGAGCCTGGGCGACAGTGCGCCGAAGGGCACGTCCAGGTCGTGGTCGCGCAGATCCCACAGGCTGAGCTCGGCCAGCGCGATGAGACAGCCCGCCTCGGGCGGCCAGGCGATGGCCCACAGCCAGTTGCCGAGCGCCTCGCCCACGTAGACGGCCCTGTCGGGGGCGCCATCCACGCACCACAGCGAAGTCGGATGCCCGAGCACCTCGATCTTGGCGTTCGGCGGGCCCGCGTCGAATCCGCTGCCGGGGTCGGTGCTCTCGAGCCCGGCGAAGGCCGCGCCGAGCCCCACGCCGGGTTCCTCGGCGATGATCAGCAGGTCGGCGGGCCCCTCCACGAAGGAGGGCCCGCTCAGCGCGACCACGCTGGCCCTGACCCCCGTCCGCTGGTCGCCCGCCGAGGCGAACCCGGTCACCAACCATCCGGACGGCAGCGGCCACGGCAGCCACACCGGAACCACGGCGCTCTTTCGTACGATTTCCAGGGATTCGCCCGACGGTGGATGCGACGGCTGATAGGGGACCACGTCACCGTGCGCGTCACAACGCCACGCGCTTGACCACACACTCGGCTCGTGCACGGGGCCGAAACATCGCGGGCAGGTCGGGGCCGCTCTCACAGCTACCCACGCTGCTTCCTTCGGCGGCTCTCCGTCAAGGCCGCATCCCGATATCCCGTCGTAATCTTGACCATGTGCGCGTAAATTGTGTCGGCGCGATCATTTTCGACGCCTCCGCCCGACTTCTGGTGATCCGGCGCGGGCGACCGCCGGACGAGGGCCTCTGGTCGATCCCCGGCGGGCGGGTCGAGCCCGGGGAGAGCGACGTGGCCGCCGTGCGCCGCGAGGTGCTGGAGGAGACCGGGCTGCGGGTCACGGTGGGAGCCCTGATGGGGACGGTGGAGCGTCCGGGACCCAGCGGGGCCACGTACGCGATCCGCGACTACCGGGCCACGGTGGCGTCGGGGACGCTCACCGCGGGCGACGACGCCGCCGACGCCCGCTGGTGCCCGCTGGACGAGCTGGCCCGCCTTCCGCTCGCCCACGGCCTGCTGGACACGCTGACGGAGTGGGACGCGCTCCGTCCGCCGTGAAGCGCTGTCAGCGGGACAGCGTGCTGGTCCACAGGATGAGATGGTCGGCGTCGTACGTCGTGGAGCGGCCCAGGGCCACCACCTCCGAGCCCGCGATCGTCACGGCCGCCAGCCACTGCATCCCCGGGCCCGCCAGCCGGTCCCCGGTCGGGTCCTGACGGTTCCAGGTGAGGCCGTCCTGGGAGGTCCAGGCGGCACTGTCGCCGTCGGCCGAAGTGCCGTTCCAGCCGACCGCCACCAGGCCGTCGTCCGCCGCCGCGAGGTCGAAGACCGCCGCCGCCTGCCCCGTGGGGAGCCAGGACGTGCGCCAGGTGACACCGTCGTCGTCGGAGACCGCGGCGAACGCGCGGTGTGTCCCCGACGTCTGGGCGGTACCGATCGCGACGAGCTTGCCCTGGTAGGCGGCGATCTGACGGAAGCCCGCCGAGGTCGCGTCCGGCGGGGTGACGTGCTTGCGGGCCTTCCAGTTGACGCCGTCCTCGGAGAACCAGACGACGCCGCTCTCCTGGTCGCCGTGGCCCGCGCCGCCCACCGCGACGAACCCGGACGAGGTGGCCGTCACGTCGTGGAGGTGGACGTCCGAGCCGCCCTGCGGAAGCTTCTTGGACCGGGTGAACGCCCGCAGGTCGGGGGTGAACCAGAGAGCCGCGGCCGTCCCGGACGGACTCCTGTCCTCTCCGACCAGCACGTACCCCTTGTCGTCGGCGGCGACCGCATGGGCGGCCAGGTACGGGTGGTCCTGCGGGCGGGCGAGGTCGCCCGTGCCGGGGACCCGCTTCCAGGCGCGGCCGTCCTGTGAGCTGACGATCAGCGGCTCGGTGGCCGAGGTGTCGGTCTGGGTGCCGCCCACCGCCAGCCAGCCGCGGCGGCCGTACGCCACGTCGTCGAGGGTCTGCTGGTGCGCGCCGCCCAGGCTGATGGAGGTCCAGGTCTGCCAGTTGAGGCTGGTCCAGATGCCCGCGTCGCCGGAGGCCGAGCCGACCGCGACGTACCTGCCCTCGTGGGCGGCCAGGCGGTTGGTCTGACGGGCGATGCGCGACAGCCCGTCGATCCGGTCGAGCCGGACGCGGGCGGACGCCCCCTTGGCGGGGGCCGAGATCAGGACGAGCTGGTTGTCCACGTCCGCGGCCGCCTGGTCGCCGCCCGCGAACAGGGTGCCCCCTTCGGCGATGGTGAAGCCGCGCAGGGTGGCGCCGGCCAGGTTGCCGAGGTCGGCGCGCCTGGTCCAGGTGCGGGCGTCCGTGCTGGTCAGCACCGTGTACTTGCCGAGGTTGGCCTGGCTGATGGCGGCGACGCCCGAGGCGTAGGAGATCAGCGACTCCACGCCGGGGCTCTCCCCGCTCAGGCCGCGGATGGAGCCGCACTGCGACCAGCGCGCGCCCGTGGGCGAGCAGTAGACGCGGACGTCCCCGGAGACCGTGCGCTGCCTGATCGGCGCCAGGACGAACTGCTTGGGCAGCACGGCCAGCGACCCGATCCTGGGCATCGCCTCGGGCAGCTGGAAGCTGGTCGGCTGCCAGCTCTTACCGCCGTCGGCCGAGCGCACGACCCGGGAGCCCGCGCCCTGTTCGGGCTGCCCGGCCGCGACGACCGTGTCGCCCTTGGCCACCAGAGCGGTCAGCTCGCGCACGCCCAGGCCACGGGTCTGCACCCGCTGCCAGGCCCGGCCGTCGGCCGACTGCCAGGCCGCGGGGGCCGAGCCGCCGTCCTCGCGGGTGGCGCGGCCGACTGCGACGAAGCCGGACGCCGTCCTGGCGATGTCGGCGATCTGGTCGCCGGGTCTGAACGCGGCCGGCCCGGTCTGTTCCACGGCGGCCCAGCTGAACCCGTCGGAGCTGGTCCACAGGCCGCGCTCGCCGCCCGCGCCGTCGCCGCCGCTGGCCAGCCAGAGCCCGCCGCCTCCCACGACCCGCTGAACGGTGGGGGTGCTCGTGCCGGTGACCTGGCCGAGCTGCCAGTTCCTGCCGCCGTCGGGCGAGAACAGGAACAGCGGACGCGGTGTCGGGCTGGTCGTGTCGCTGCCGACGGCGACCACGGCGCGTCCGACCGAGGCCATGTCGTTGAGCTTCTGGTTCGAGCCGTCGCCGGCTGAGGGGACGGTGAACAGGTCGTCGCCCGAGCGGCCGGTGCCCGCCGCCAGACGCAGGCCGTTTCGCTGGGAGGAGCTCCACCACTGCCATCCCACCACTCCGGCCGCCACCACCAGGACCAAGGCCGTGACGAGGGCCAGCGGCCTGGCGAGGCGCCGCCGCGCGACGGGGCTGGATCTGCGGACGGCGGCGGGCGCGGGGCCCCGGTGATGCCTGCCGCCCGAGCCGCCGGGGCGTGCCGGCCCCGACGCGACGAGCAGATCAGGTCTCGTGGGACGCCCACCTGGCGGCCTCCCGACCCGGCGCACCCCGTCCTCGCCGGGCGGTTCCTCCCCGCCGGGCGGCTCGTCCGGCTCGGCGGCCTCGGGCTCCGCCTCCTCGGGAAGCGGCAGGTGGTACGGGGGCTCGCGGTGGGGAGGCTGGGCCTCCGTCTCGGGCCGGGGACGCGTCGGGGTGCCGGCGACGAGCTTGTCGGGATGGGTCACGCGACGCGAGCGGCGGGGCGCCTCGGTCTCGGACGTCGGCGAGCTGTACGGCCTGCGCCCCTTGGGCGGATCCGGAGGCTCGTCCTCAGGCGTGGGGGCGGAGAAGGGCGGCATGCCCCAGGGGGAGGCCAGGGGTAAGCCCCGAGCCCGATCGTCGGTGGGGCCCGGCGGGGTGTGCCGGATCCTGGGCTCATCCTGACCGTGCGCGTCCTCGGGACGCGGGTCGTCGTCACCCGGCGGCCGCCGTGGCGGGTCACTGGGACCGGATGCCACGCGTCGCACCTCCTAGCCGAACTAGTCGAACCGGTCGCGCTCGTCGAGCCGGTTGAGCAGCGGTCGTGCCCGGCCGGACCGGCCCGGGGCCTGGGGACCGTTCAGGCTCACCATCCCCATGCGCCTCGCCCGATCCCCAAGATCACCTCCGCAATCCTCGCCCACTCACAGGATCCAGAGCAACACGCCGGAGCCCGAATGGCGAGACCTCTCTAGCGAGATTCCTGGCACCTCTACGGCGATTTATCCGGAAATCGTGCTGACTGCCCGCTTTTTGGCCAGATGGAGCACGCCGAAAGCGAACACCGCGAGCTGCACCACCGTCCCCGCCAGCGACTGCCAGGGCACCTCCCCCTGCTGCAGCGCCCTGTCGAGCTGCCCGGCCGCGGCGCTCAGCCCGAAGGCCAGCATGTTGTTCACCACGTGCATCGCGATCGGCGCCTCCAGCCCGCCCGTGCGCACCGCCAGCCAGCCCATGACCACGCCGAAGCTGAACACGTCCAGCAGGCCGACCCAGGTGTAGCCGTGCAGCGAGGCGAACATCACCGACCCCAGCACGATGCCCCACACCGGGTTGCGCAGGTGCACCCCGAACGCCTGGACCACCCAGCCGCGGAACATGTACTCCTCGGCCGCCGCCTGAAACGGCACCAGCACGACGATGACGATCAGCGCGGGCAGGAAGGCCGCCCAGCCCTTCCAGCCGAACAGGTCCGAGATCTGCTGCCCGGTCGCCATCAGCGCGAGCACCTGCGCGAGCTGCCCCAGCAGCAGCGCCACCACGGCCACGCCGACACAGCTCAGCAGCCACGACCAGCGCAACCGGCCCGCCACCGACGACAACGTCCCCGGCCTGCGGCGCTGGATCAGCGCGGCCGTGCCGAACACCAGGGGCAGCACCGCCGCGATCGACAGCAGCAGAAAGACCAGCCCGAACACCGGGTCACCGAAGAGCTGGTCCGGCTTCAGCGACACGGGGATGCCCACGATGGCCGCGATCACCATCCCGACGAACAGCACCACCAGGCCGATGACGAAGAACCCGGCGCCCACGATGATCGTGCCGACGATCTGCCGCCACATGCGGGTGGTGGCCGCGTTCCTGGCCAGGTGGTCGTACCTGGCTCCGGAGGGCGTGGGCAGGAGCCAGGGCTGCGTCCGCTGTGGGTACGGCTGGACGGGCGCTCCGGGCGGCGGGCCGTACGGAATCTGTGGACGGGGATTTTCCTGCATTCGTTCATTGTGTCCGCTGGGTGCGCAAAACTTCACAGACGGTACGGCAAATTAGCCGGATGCTCGGGGCACCATCCCCCCGGCGGTGCACCGCTGGTCGGGCTCTGGCTGACGTCCTCGTTCTGGTTCTTCACGACGATCGGTCCGAAGGTGTGAAGCTTCTGGTGCGGCGGAGCCCCGCGGCCCGGCCCTTGGCCGCCACGACCAGCGCCATCTTCCGCGAGGCCTCGTCGATCATCTCGTTGCCCAGCATGACCGCGCCGCGCCGCTCGACCGTCGTGTAGTAGTCGTAGGCCTCCAGGATGAGCTCGGCGTGGTCGTAGTCGTCCTGGGCCGGGGAGAACACCTCGTTGGCGGCGTCCACCTGCAGCGGGTGGAGGACCCACTTGCCGTCGAAGCCGAGCGCGGCGGCGCGGCGGGCCACCCGCTTGTAGCCCTCGACGTCCTTGATCTGCAGGTACGGGCCGTCGATCACCTGCAGGTCGTGCGTCCTGGCGGCCATCAGCAGGCGCATCAGGATGTAGTGGTAGGCGTCGCCCTCGGTGTAGCCGGGCGGCTGCTCGCCGACGACGAGGGTCCGCATGTTGATGGAGGCCATGAAGTCCGCGGGGCCGAACACCAGGGCCTCCAGCCGCCGCGACGACCCGGCGATGGCGTCGACGTTGACCAGGCCCCGGGCGTTCTCGATCTGCGCCTCGATGCCGATGCGGCCCACGTCCAGGCCCATCGTCTTCTCGATCTGGGTGAGCAGCGTGTCGAGCCAGACGACCTCGGTGGGGTCCTGCACCTTGGGCAGGATCAGGCAGTCGAGGTGCTCCCCCGCCCCCTCGACGACCTCGATCACGTCGCGGTAGGTCCACTGGGTCGTCAGGTCGTTGACCCGGACCACCCGCGTCTTGCCCGTCCAGTCGCCCCCGCGCAGGGCCGCCACGACGTTCTGGCGCGCCTCCTCCTTGGCCAGCGGCGCGACGGAGTCCTCCAGGTCCAGGAAGACCTCGTCGGCGGGCAGAGTCTGGGCCTTCTCCAGGAAGCGCGGGTTGCTGCCGGGCACCGCGAGTACAGAACGACGTGAGCGCATGCGGCACACGCTAGTGGCTCGTCCCGGCCAGGCAGCCGCCGCCCCGGTCGTTCCTCCGGCAGCTTCTCGGGGTCGGCTCACCCCCTTTCACCCGATGACGGAGATCGAGTTCTCGTCTGGCTAGCATGGCTTCGAAGATCGCATGTGAGGAGCCCGTCATGGTGGACGAGACCGACCTGCGCCACCTGCGCCGCTGCGTGGAGCTGGCGACCGAGGCCCTGGAGAAGGGCGACGAGCCGTTCGGCTCGGTCCTCGTCTCCGGCGACGGGACCGTCCTGGCCGAAGACCACAACCGGGTGGCGGGCGGCGACCACACCCGCCATCCCGAGTTCGAGCTGGCACGCTGGTCCGCCACGCACCTCACCCCCGAGGAGCGGGCGGCGGCCACCGTCTACACCTCCGGCGAGCACTGCCCGATGTGCGCCGCCGCGCACGGCTGGGTGGGGCTGGGCCGCATCGTCTACGCGGCCTCCTCCGAGCAGCTGGCGGGGTGGCTGAGCGAGATGGGCGCGCCCCCGCCCCCCGTGCGGACGCTGCCGATCCGCGACGTCGTACCCGGCGCCCAGGTGGACGGGCCCGTGCCCGAGCTGGCCCAGCAGGTGCGCGAGCTGCACCGCCGCTCCTACCGCTCCTGAGGGCGCGGCGTAGCCGTCCGCGCTGCGGCCCGAGGCGAGCAACTGGCCGATTCGCACGCCTCGAAGCTACAGTCGGGGGCGTGAGCGACACCAGCGCGGTCATCGAGGAGGGCGCCAAGAAGTCGGGCGTCCTGTGGGTCGGCCTCGACCGTCCGCGGCTGGCCTGGCACGCCTGGCACGACGGCGCCATCTACCTGGTGACCGGCGGCGGTGAGCAGCGCCTGCCCGGGCTCGACCAGCTCGGCACCGTCCGGGTGACGCTGCGCAGCAAGGACAACGGCGCCCGGCTGGCGGAGTTCGAGGCCGACGTGCACGTCGTCGACCAGGCCGCCGAGGCGGAGGCGGTGGCCGCGCTGGCCAAGGAGCGGCTCAACGCCCCCGACAGCGAGCACCTCACCGGCCGCTGGGCTCGCGAGTCGACCGTGCTGCGGCTCACACCCCGGCTCTGACCTGCGCTTCCGTCTCCAGCGACGGCACCGGGGCGGCGGACGTGGCCGTCTGCGCGAGCAGCGCGCCCACGAGGACGATCAGGCCGCCCACGATCTGGAACAGGCCCAGCGTCTCTCCCACCAGCGCCCAGGCCACCACCGCGCCGCCGATCACCTCCAGCGAGGCGACCGTCGCTCCCACCGCCGCCGACAGCCGCCTGACCGCGTTCACGCCGAGGATGTAGGCCGCCACGGTGGCGATGAGCACCATCCACAGGTACGCGCCCAGCACCGGCAGCGTGTGGCCGCCCTCAGGGGTGGCCTGGACGGTGAACGCCTGCCAGGGGATGTTCCACGGCCGCGAGAACGGCACCAGGACGACGGCGGCGCCCGTCATGCCCCAGGCGATCAGCCCGAGGGGGTCCACGTCGTCCCCAAAACTATCGTTCATCAGGAAATATCCGGCGCAGCACGCGCCCGCCAGCAGGCCGAGCACCAGCCCCAGGGCGTCCAGGCGGAGCCCCTGCCACGCCTCCACCACGATGGCCAGCCCCACCACGGCGGTCACCGCGCCGACGAAGGCCGCGCGGGCCAGCCGCACCTTGCGGACGAACCGGACCCACAGCACCACCATGACCGGCGCCATGAACTCCAGCAGGAGCGCGACCCCCACCGGCAGCCGGGTGATGGCGACGAAATAGAGTGACTGCACCCCGGCGACCGCCACGACCGCGTACAGCACCAAGAACGGCAGCCGGGAGCGCGGGATGCGCAGCGCGCTGGGCTTGGCCACCGCCAGCACGGCGAGGAGCAGCAGGCCCGCGCCGGCCATCCTGACCCAGACCGCCTCGATCGGGGCGAGGCCGGCCGCGATCAGATATTTGGCCATGGGCCCCGAGAACCCGAAGCAACAAGCCGACACAAACGCGACGGCCAGTCCCGTATACCTCATCGCAACACCATTCGGGTAATTACCATTAAACGGGTTTGATACTGACACGACCAGCGTCCAGAGTGCAATGCCTCAGCACTGTTAGCCTGCTGTAGTGAAGATCTTCGTTGCCCGCCTGGCCGGGACGCCGGTCTTCGACCCCGCGGGCGACCAGATCGGCCGCATCAGGGACGTCGTGGTCGGCCTGCACGACCACCGGCCGCCCACCGTGCACGGCATGGTGGTCGAGGTGCAGCCCCGCCGTCGCGTGTTCCTGCCCATCACCAGGGTGCGCGGCATAGAGGCCGGCGCGGTCGTCTTCACCGGACGCATCAACATGCGCAGGTTCGAGAAGCGCACCACCGAGACCCTCGTCATCGGGGAGATGCTGGACCTTACCGTCCAGGTCGCCGGAGAGCCGATGACGGTCCACGACGTCGCCATGGAGGAGACCAGCCCCTCGGTCTGGCGCGTCACGAAGATCGCCGCCTACCGGGGCAGGAGGCGGCGCGAGCTGCGGATCCTCAACTGGAACGAGGTGTCCGGCTTCGACATCCTGCAGCAGGACCAGGGCGCCGCAGGGCTGATCGCCGCGTTCGAGTCGCTACGGGCCGCCGACATGGCCGGCGCGCTACACGAGCTGCCGGCCAAGCGGCGCGTCGAGATCGCCCGCGCGCTCGACGACCACCGGCTCGCCGACGTCCTGGAGGAGCTGCCGCCCGACGACCAGATCGGCATCCTCGGCAAGCTCGAACCCGAGCGGGCGGCCGACATCCTGGAGGAGATGGGCCCCGACGACGCCGCCGACCTGCTGCACGGCCTCCCCGACGAGCAGGCCGCCAGGCTTCTCGCACTGATGGAGCCGGGCGAGGCGGCGCCCGTGCGGCGGCTGCTCACCTACCCCGACGACACCGCCGGCGGCATGATGACCAGCGAGCCGGTGATCCTGCCGCCGACCGCCACCGTGGCCGACGCGCTCGCGCACATCCGGCAACAGGACCTGACGCCCGCCGTCGCCGCCCAGGTCTACGTCACCCGCCCGCCCACCGAGACCCCGACGGGCGGCTTCCTGGGCGTGGCCCACTTCCAGCGGCTGCTCCGCGACCCGCCGTCCACCCTGCTGGGCAGCGTGATCGAGACCTCGGTCGACCCGATCAGGCCGGAGCTGCCCCTGCAGGAGGTCACGTCCTACCTGGCCAACTACAACCTGGTGGCGGCGCCGGTCGTCGACGAACTGGGCAGGCTCGTCGGCGCGGTCACCGTCGACGACGTGCTCGACCACCTGCTTCCCGAGGACTGGCGAGAAAGAGTGATCCATGACGACTGAACGCCTCGACCAGCCCAGGGCCCTGCGGCGCTCGCTGCGCCCGCACTACGACCCGGAGGTGTTCGGCCGCTGGGCGGAACGGTTCGCCCGCTTCCTCGGCACTGCCCGCTTCCTCGTTTACATGACCGTGTTCGTCACGGCCTGGATGGTGTGGAACGTCGCCCTGCCCGAGTCCCTCAGGTTCGACCCCTACCCCTTCATCTTCCTCACGCTCGCCCTGTCGCTCCAGGCCAGCTACGCCGCGCCGCTGATCCTGCTGGCCCAGAACCGGCAGTCCGACAGGGACCGCGTCCAGTACGAGCACGACCGCGAGGCCGACCTGCGCAACCAGGCCGAGATCGAGTACCTCACCCGCGAGATCGCCGGGCTCAGGCTGGCCGTCGGCGAGGTGGCCACCCGCGACTACCTGCGCTCGGAGCTTCAGCAGCTGGCGGAGGATCTCAGGAGGTGAGGTCCAGCTTCGCCAGCATCGCCCGCACCTGGCCGATCTCGCCCTGCCCGAGCATGTCCAGGAACTGGCTCCTGATCCCGTGCAGGTAGGTGGGCGTGGCCTCGACCAGCCGGTCCGCGCCCGCGTCGGTCAGCACCGCGAACAGCCCCCGCGCGTCGTTCGCGCACGCCTCGCGCGCCACCAGCCCGTCGCGCTGCAGCCGGTCGATGAGCCTTGTCAGACCGCTGCGCGAGAGCAGCACCCGGCCGGCCAGGTCGTTCATCCGCAGCCGCCGCTCCGGCGCCTCGGCGAGCTGCATGAGCACGTCGTAGGAGGCCAGCGGGAGGTCGTGGGCGACGAGCAGCTCCGCCTCCAGATAGCGGGTGATCCGCACCTGGGCGCGCTGCAGCATCCGCCAGACCGTCAGCTCCTCGGTGGTCAGGCCCTCATCGCCCAGAAGAGTCACGGAGTAACCTTAAGACGTTGCACGGACACCTAAAAGCCCGGATTAACCGGGTTGCACCGCTGGTTTATACCATGGAGGGGCATCTCCACTGGCGTGCAGCTCCTGTCATACATATACCGACAAAGGAGGGACGGCACTCCCTCGTGCCGAGACTTCGATGGCACCAACCCAGGAACAGGTGACGGCCGCTCTCGCCACCGTCATCGACCCCGAGATCCGTCGTCCGATCACGGACCTCGGCATGGTCAAGAGCATCGACATCGCGCCCGACGGTGCCGTGCGCGTGGGCATCTACCTCACGGTGTCCGGCTGCCCGCTGAAGGACACCATCCGCCGCGACGTCACCACCTCGGTCTCCAACCTCGACGGAGTCACGGGCGTCCAGGTCGAGCTCGACGTCATGAGCACCGAGCAACGCAAGGCCCTCCAGACCAAGCTGCGCGGCAACCGGGGCCCTGAGAAGGAGATCCCGTTCAACCAGCCGGGCTCGCTGACCCGGGTCTTCGCCGTCGCGAGTGGCAAGGGCGGCGTCGGCAAGTCGTCCGTGACGGTCAACCTGGCGGCGTCCATGGCCGCCAACGGGCTCAAGGTCGGCATCGTCGACGCCGACATCTACGGCCACAGCGTCCCGCGCATGCTCGGCGCCTCCGAGCGCCCCACCAAGGTCGAGGACATGATCATGCCGCCGGTGGCGCATGACATCAAGGTCATCTCGGTCGGCATGTTCAAGCCCGAAGGCAACACTCCCGTGGTCTGGCGCGGCCCGATGCTCGACCGCGCGCTCCACCAATTCCTCGCGGACGTCTACTGGGGCGACCTCGACGTCCTCCTCCTCGACCTGCCTCCGGGCACCGGCGACATCGCCATCTCGGTGGCGCAGCGCCTGCCGTCGGCGGAGCTCCTGGTCGTCACCACCCCGCAGATGGCCGCCGCCGAGGTGGCGGAGCGGGCCGGCTCGATCGCCGCCCAGACGCATCAGCAGATCGCGGGCGTCATCGAGAACATGGCCTGGCTGCCCTGCCCGCACTGCGACGAACGCATCTCCGTCTTCGGCGAAGGCGGCGGCCAGACGGTCGCCGACGCGCTGACCCGCACGCTGGGCGCCCGCGTGCCGCTGCTCGGCCAGGTGCCGATCGACCTGCGGCTGCGCGAGGGCGGCGACGAGGGCAAGCCGCTGGTCCTCACCGACCCCGACTCGCCGGCGGCGATGGAGCTCGCCAAGATCGCCGGAGCGTTGAGCAAGCGCTCCTCCAGCATCAAGGGCCTCCAGCTCGGCCTCGCTCCGACCCGCCACTGAACCGAGGCAGGGCCTGCTGGTCTGCCCTGCTGATCTTCCGGGCCCGCTCATCCCGAGCGGGCCCGACCTGTTTCACAACGGGCGCTCCACGTTCCACACACTCCGCCGGATCGCCTTCATCACGAAAAACGGCCCCAAGAAGAAGCTTCTTGGGGCCCGATGTCATTCAGGCATGCGGTCACCCACCGCCCGCCAGGCGGCGTCGGACGAGGAAGACGCCTGCCTTGCCGCGGGTCTGGAGCGTGGCGTCAGGTGGCTTCCGAGTCGTAGGGCGGGAGCTCGCCGTAGCCGAGCTCGTCCACCGGCTCCGAGATGTACGGGGCGGTGGCGGGCTCCAGGCTTCTTTGCGGGGTGTTGTTCCAGTCGTCCTCGACGTCGTCCAGAAGGTGCTTGCGGACGAAGTTCCGAGGGTTCAGGTCGTTCGGGTCGAAGTTCTGGAATTCAGGCCCAAGGCCCGCGCGCAGGTCGTCGCGGGCGTTGTTGGCCATCCGGCGCAGATTGCGCAGCGTTTTGCCTGCTTGTGAGGCCGCCTGGGGCAGCTTGTCGGGACCGAAGATCAGCAGCGCGAGGATGATCAGCGCTCCTGCCTCCATCCACCCGAGTCCGAACACCGTGAGCTCCTACCGCAGTCCAGTCGCTCCGAGGACAACCCCGGTCTCCTCCAGACTAAGGGCATTCATGGATGGGTAGGCCCCCCGCCCCCGGATCAACACGAACCCCTCAGACGGTCTCACCGTCTCGTCACGGCGGGCCAGGCACGCGGCCGGTGACCGTAACCCTGGAGTGCCCCCGGCCACGGTCGGCGGGCGGGTCTTCCCCTGCCTGCCGTAAAAGATCTTCATGCCGGAACGGAAAGCCCCGTACGAAGACAGTCGCCCGAAAGACCCGCTCACCGCAGGACCGACAGGCCCGCACGGCGACAAGCCACCGACTCAGATCAAGACGCTCGCAGAGCGCCGAACGATCAGGACGGGGTGGGGGCCGGGTCGCCTTCGGCGGTGACGGTCAGGGTGGCGGTGCGTTCCTGGCCTGCTCGCTGGTACTTCACATTGATCTTGGAGCCGGGCGCCTTGCTGCGGATCAGGGCGATGAGCTCGTTGCCGTCCTGCAGGCGCAGGCCGTCGATCTCCAGGATGACGTCGCCGCCCTTGAGCCCGGCCTTGGCGGCGGGCCCGTTGGCGTCGACGGGCGGTCGGCCCTCCACCGAGTCGGACGCGATGCGGACGCCGGGCCCCTTGTAGTCCTTGTCGAGGACGATGCCGATCTTGGGACGCTTGGCCTTGCCGGTGGTGACGAGTTCCTGGGCGACGCGCCGGGCCTGGTTGACCGGGATCGCGAAGCCGAGGCCGATGCTGCCGCTCTGGTTGGTGAGGCTGCGGCTGAGGGTGGCGATCGCGGAGTTCACGCCGACGACCTCGCCTCTGCCGTTGACCAGCGGGCCGCCCGAGTTGCCCGGGTTGATGGCGGCGTCGGTCTGGATGGCGCTGATGTAGGCGGGCTCCTCGGTGCTGGTGCCGCTCTCGTCGCCCGCGATGACGGGACGGTTGAGCGAGCTGACGATGCCCGTGGTGACCGTGCCGGTGAGGCCCAGCGGGGAGCCGATCGCGATGACCGGGTCGCCGACGACCACCTGGTCGGAGTTGCCGAGCGTGATCTCGGGGGTGCCGAAGGTCTCTTCGGGCTTGACCACGGCCAGGTCGGAGCCCGGGTCGCGGCCGACGATGCGCCCGGTGGTGGTCTTGCGGTTGTTGAACATGATCCGGATCTCACCGCCCTTGGCGGCCATGACGACCACGTGGTTGTTGGTGACCACGTAACCGTCCTTGATCAGGAAGCCGGAGCCTGTCGCGCCCTCGGTGCTGCTGCCGTTGCCGACCTCCAGTGAGACCACGCTGGGCAGCACCCTGGCGGCGACGCCCGCCACCGAGTCGGGCGGCCGGTTCGTGGCGCCCGTGGGGGCGGGCCCGAGGCTGTAGTTCGGGTCGGTGCTGCCGGACGACCTGGTCAGCAGGTACGTACCGAGACTGCCCGCCAGCGAGGCCACCAGGGCGATGATGACGGCCACGACGATCAGCACTCCGGTGCTGGGCCCCCGGCGGCCGGCCGCGGCCCCGGACGGCCCTCCGCCGTGCGCGGGAGGCGGCGCCCAGCCCGCGCCCATCCCGAGCGCGTTGCTCGGAGGCGGCGGCCCGGCAGGACCACCGAAGGACGGGTTCTCGAACACGCGTGTCGAGTTGTCGCAGGGAGGGTTCGCGCGGGCGGCGTCGTCGGACGTGTGCCCGACGAAGTCGGGCCTGCCGAAGGAGTCCGGAGCACTGAAGGAACCGGGCGTACTGAAAGAACCAGGAGCGCTGAAGGAACCAGGAGCGCTGAACGGGTCAGGAGCGCTGAAGGAGTCTGGGGCGCCGTAGGGCGGCCTGCCGCGGTGCGGGTCGTCGGACGGGCGTGTGCGGTCGTCCGAGGAGCTCTGGGCACCGAAGGCGGGGCGGCCCGACGGGTCGCCCCACTCGGACGAGACCGTCTCGGACCGCCAGCCGGGCTGCTCTCGCTGCTCGTCCGCGGGCAGGAAGTCCGGCCGCCTCTCTGGCTCAGGCAAGTCCGACGGCGTGCGTCCATCGTCGGGGCGCGTCTCGTCGGTCATCTAGATCTCACCACTCCTTGCTCGGACACCGCAATCCTGGCGTCGGCGGCATACGAGGGTCGTAAAGCGATTGTCAACGAAACTCCGGACAGGTAGGAAAACCTGCCATGATCTCCTGACAAATCCCGAACCCAGATCGTATGCCCCTGACGTCGGCGACTACGCCATCCCGAGTATTCCAGGCGAGAGCATCCCGCGCGCGCCTGCGTCAGGGCGTGGCGGTCGGAGGCGGCGTCGCGGGTGTGCGCGGCGCCGGGTGGAACAACTCGACCGGCGGAGTGTTCGTGCTCTGCCCGATCCCGGAGGCCGCGAAGAAGGTGCCGAGCGCGACGGCGGCCGACACCACGCCGACCGCCACGTACGTGCTGCGCCGTCTACCCCCTCGACCAGGGCCCGATGCTCCACCAGTGGCGTCCCTGCGAGGGCGGTTGTCCAAAGGGGCGATGCTGTGCGGCCCTGGGAGCGGCACCCCTCCGAACGTCCTGGTAGGGAAAGGCCGCTCCCGAGGGGGCAGCGGGCCACCAGGCTCGGCCATCCGCAGCAGCGACATCGTCAGGTCGGCCGGCATCGCCGGGCCGTCGAGCGACCGCAGGCGCGACTTCAGCGCCCGCATCGACTCCACCTCACGCCTGCAGTCGCCGCAGAAGGTCAGATGGGCCAGGGCGCGCTCGCGTTCGGTGTGATTGAGCTCACCGTCGACGAGCGCGGATACACGTTCACCAAGATGCGACATATCAGACTTCCTCCCCACGGGTCCCCGACGGGAATGCTGGCGGGGGGAACTGGGAACTACGGGGGGCCCGATGATCGAGCGCCTCCCGCAACTGCGCCCGGCCACGGTGGATACGACTCCGGACCGTGCCCAGCTTGACGCCGAGCGTGGCCGCGATCTCCTCGTACGACAGGCCCTCGATGTCACACAGCACGATCGCGGCCCGGAACTCAGGCACGAGCGCGTCGAGCGCGGCCTGGATGTCCGGTTCGAGATGGGCGTCGTCGAACGCCTGCTGCGGCGACGGCTCACGGCCGCGCAGCCGCTCGGCGGCGTCATCGGCCAGCCCCTCGAACCTGATGCGCTGCTTGCGCCGCGCCATGTCGAGGAACAGATTGGTCGTGATCCGGTGCAGCCACCCCTCGAACGTGCCGGGGGTGTAACTCGACAAGGACCTGAAAACCCTGACGAAGACCTCCTGTGTGAGGTCTTCTGCGTCATGGACGTTGCCGGTCAGCCTGTAGGCAAGCCGATACACGCGTGCGGAGTGTGTCCGCACGACCTCCTCCCATGTGGGAGGCGTCCATTCGGACGACACGGGAGTATCGGTCTGGTGGTCGCTTTCGTCCACCAGAACTCCTCTCTCTGGGACCACCGCTACCGCCATAGTGCCTGGTTTCGTCCCTTCGTGCGCACTGACTGCCTTCCGGACCGGCAAAGCCCGTTTAAACCTGCAACGCCTCACGGCCCTCCTGAGTTCCCGTCCTGGCGTGTCTCCCCTAGGCTGCGATCGGTGACCAATCGCACGAAAGTGGGGGGAGGAGGCCGATGACCAGTCCGGTAGAGGCCACTCTGGCCTATGCGGAGCAGTTCCATCACGAGGATGAGATCCTGCACGCGGCGCGGCAGCGCGGGCTGGAGATGGGTGCTCCGCCCATCCTTCCCGGAGGCGGGGCCGCGCTCTGCTTCCTCGCCACTGCCGTCAACGCCAGGTCGATCGTGGAGGTCGGCACGGGGTGCGGGGTGTCGGGTCTGTGGCTGCTGCGCGGCATGCGTCCAGACGGGACGCTGACCAGCGTGGACGTGGAACCCGAGCACCAGCGCCTGGCCAGGCAGACCTTCGCCGAGGCCGGGTTCTCGGGCGGGCGGGTCCGGCTCATCGCCGGCCGGGCCCTCGACGTGCTGCCCAGGCTCTCCGACGGCGGCTACGACATGGTCTTCGCCGACGGCGCGAAGCAGGAGTACGCCGACTACCTGGCCGAGGCCGTCAGGCTGCTGCGCGTGGGCGGCGTGGTGGCCTTCGACAACGTTCTCTGGCACAACCGGGTCGCCGACCCGTCACAGCGCGACCCCGACACGGTGGCCCTGCGCGAGGTGGGCAAGCTCGTGCAGGCGGACGACCGCCTGCGCTCGCTCCTCATCCCCTTGGGCGACGGCCTGCTCGCCGCCGTCAAGACCACCGACTGAACCGGCGGCCTGCCCGCCCCGGATCGCGGGGCGGGCGTTCTGGGCGGGCATTCTCGGCGGGGACGCCTCAGCGGCGGGTCAGCCAGTCGAGCAGCACCCGTACCCCGAACCCGGTCGCGCCCTTGCTGAGCGTGCCCTCGTCGACCGTGCTCCTGCCGACGCCCGCGATGTCGAGGTGCGCCCACGGCCGCTTGCCCGCGAACTCGCGCAGGAACAGCGCCGCCGTGATGGACCCCGCGCCGTAGGTGGACCCGGCCTCGACGTTGGACAGATCGGCGACCTGCGACTCGAGCGCCGGCGCGTAGTCGTCGATCAGCGGCATCCGCCACAGCCGGTCGTCGCTGTCGCGCCCGGACTCGATGAGCTGGCCGGCGAGCGCGTCGTCGGAGGCGTAGACGGCGCCGATGTTGCGGCCGAGCGCGACGCTGATCGCCCCGGTGAGGGTGGCGATGTCGACGACCGCGTCGGGGTGCAGCTCGGCGTCGGCGTAGGCAAGCGCGTCGGCGAGGACCAGCCGCCCCTCGGCGTCGGTGTTGAGCACCTCGACCGTGCGTCCGCCGTAGTGCGTGATGACGTCGCTGGGCCGCTGCGCCGTTCCGGACGGCATGTTCTCGGCGGCGGCGACCAGGCCGGTGACGCGCACGGGCGCGCCCAGCTCGGCCAGCGCGCCGAGCACCGCGATCACCACGGCGCCGCCCGCCATGTCGGTCTTCTGCGTCTTCATGTTCTCGGTCGGCTTGAGCGACAGGCCGCCCGAGTCGAACGTGATGCCCTTGCCCACCAGCACGACGTGGCGGTCGGTCGGCTCGTCGGGCGTGTAGGAGAGCTGGATGAGCCGCGGCGGGTTGGCCGAGCCCTGCCCGACGGCCAGGATGCCGCCGAATCCGGCGGCCTGGAGCTGCTCCTCGTCCCACACCCGGACCGGGACGCCCTGCTCGGCCGCGCGCTCCGCGAGCCAGGCGGGGTTCTTCGTGGAGGAGGGCATGTTGGCCAGGTCGCGCGCCAGAGCGACCGCCTCGGCCACCCGCTGCGCACGGCGTACGGGCTGCTCGTCGGGGGTCACGAAGGTCAGCTCGCGGACGGGCCTCTTGCCCGGCGCGCCGATCCTGAACGTGTACGCGGCGAGCAGCGCGGCCTCCGCGAAGGCGGCGGCGTCGCCTTCGGGCAGCACCACGACCAGCCCGTCGCGGCCCTTGACCCGGCGGGTGAGCGCGGACGCGGACTTACGCAGGGCGCGCGGCGAGCCGTCGCCGACGCCGTACAGCAGCACCCGGCCGACGCCGCCACCCCGCGCCACGGGGACCTCGACGATCTCGCCGGCCTCCCCCTTGGAGTCGTAGTGTGCGAGCAGGTCGGGCACCGGCACGTGCAGGTGCAGGTCGACGCCGGGGCGCAGGTCGGGGTTGTACGGGACGGCGAGCAGCTCGGCGTCGGCGGGAACCTCTGCGACCACCGATGCAGTGGTCTCAATGGGCACGGAACGTCTCCTCGAACATCTGCGACCCTGGCGCGGACGGAACGCCAGGGTCGTGGAACACCGTTTGTCTCGGGAACTCTCAGCCGACGACGTTCTTCAACGCCTCGCCGAGCGCCTTCGCCTCGTCGGCGGAAATCTCCACGACGAGCCGGCCGCCACCTTCCAGGGGGACCCGCATGACAATGCCGCGCCCTTCCTTGGTGACCTCGAGCGGACCATCGCCGGTCCGCGGCTTCATCGCCGCCATGCGTGCATCCCTTCCTGCCTTGGGCTCCCGCGGCCCGCGATTTCCGACCGCCCGTGGGGGGTGGTCGGCGCATTCACGTCTTCTGTGATGTCCTATTCTCCCGCATCGAGAGCCCTCATGGGTAACGATCTCCTCCCAGAATGCGTTGTCGAGGGGGTCGAAGACGTCCAAACTGGACTTCGTGCATGCTCGTGCCGCTCTGTTCGACCTGTACGGGGACCACCTGCGATCGCGCGGTGGGCAGGCGTCCGTGGCCGCGCTCGTACGTCTGTTGAAAGCGCTGGACATCGCGCCTCCGGCCGTACGGACCGCCGTTTCACGGATGGTCAGGCAGGGCTGGCTGCGTCCGGTGCGGCTGCCGCAGGGGGCCGGCTACGGGCTCACGCCGAAGTGCGTCAGACGGCTGGACGAGGCGGCGCTGAGAATTTACCGAGCCGGAACCCTGGGCTGGCGCGGCAGGTGGCACCTGATCGTGTTCGAGCCCGTCAAGGATCGCCCGCGCAGGGAGCGGATCCGCGCCGACCTGACCTTCCTCGGCTACGCGGCGCTGTCGGAGACGACCTGGATCGGCCCGCGCTCCTCGATCGAGCTCGACAACCTGCTGGAGGCCGAGGACGTGCGCGCCGACAGGTTCGACGCGGCGCTGGAGGGCGACCCACGCGAGCTGGTCGCGCGGGCGTGGGATCTGACGGCCATCGGCGAGGCGTACGAGCTGTGGCTGGCCGAGGCTGTCACGCTGGTCGCCGGGCTGCCGGACGGGGCCCCGCCCGACCAGGTGTTCGCGACCAGGAGCAAGCTCGTGCACGGCTGGCGCAACTTCCTGTTCCGCGACCCCGGCCTGCCGCCAGAACTGCTGCCACCCGGCTGGCCAGGGGAGAAGGCCAGGGCCTACTTCGAGCAGGAGGCCGCCCGCCTGCTGCCCGCCGCCGCCGCGTTCGTCGACAGGGAGTACATGTGATCCGCTATGACGTGACCGATGCCGTCGCCACCATCACGCTCGACCGGCCCGACGCGATGAACTCGCTGACGGCCGAGGTGAAGGCGGCCCTGCTCGACGCGCTGCGCCGCGCGGCGGAGTCGCCGGAGGTCAGGGCCGTGCTGCTCACCGGCTCCGGGCGGGCCTTCTGCGCGGGCCAGGACCTGCGCGAGCACGCCGCCAACCTGGAGGCGGGCCGCGGCCTGGCCAACACCGTGCGTGAGCACTACAACCCGATCGTCGAACTGATCACCACCATGGCCAAGCCGGTCGTGGCCGCGGTCAACGGGGTCGCGGCGGGGGCGGGCGCGTCGCTGGCCTTCGCCTGCGACCTGCGGATCGCCTCGGAGAAGGCCAGGTTCGCGCTGGCGTTCGCCGGGATCGGCCTGGCCCCCGACTCCGGCGCCTCCTGGACCCTGCAGCGGCTGGTCGGCCCCGGCCGCGCGGCCGAGCTGATGCTGCTCGGCGAGCCGCTCGACGCGTCCCGCGCGCTGGAGCTGGGCGTGGTCACCCGCGTGGTGCCCGCCGACGAGGTGCTGAAGACGGCGCAGGAGCTGGCCGTGCGGCTGGCGCAGGGGCCGACGCTGGCCTACGCGGCCACCAAGCGCGCGCTGGCCTTCGCGGCGGCGCACCCGCTGCGGGAGTCGCTGGCCCTGGAGGCGGACCTGCAGGACGCGTGCGCGGCCTCCCAGGACCACCTGGACGCGACCAGGTCCTTCCTGGCCAAGGAGCGCCCGGTCTTCCACGGCCGCTGAGACAGCGCGGGCTTCGCGGCCGGCGAGCCGCCACGGCGGCGCGGCGGCGCGTGCCGCCGTCAGCCCGCGGCCGGGACGACGCCGCCGTCGCGGGCCACGCAGCCCTTGATGTGGTCGTTGACCAGGCCGATGGCCTGCATCAGCGCGTACGCGGTGGTCGGGCCGACGAACCTGAACCCGTGCTTCTTCAGCTCCTTGGCCAGCGCCTTGGACGCCGGGGTGACGGCGGGGATGTCGGCCATGGTCACGGGGACCGGCGAGCCGGGGTCGGCGTACCGCCAGACCAGCTCCGACAGCCCGTCGGCCAGCTCTAGCGCGGCCCTGGCGTTGCTGATCGCGGCCTCCACCTTGGCCCTGTTGCGCACGATGCCAGGGTCGCCGAGCAGCCGCTCGACGTCCTGCTCGGTGTAGGCGGCCACCTTGGAGATGGAGAACCGGTCGAAGGCCGCCCGGAAGTTCTCCCGCTTGCGCAGGATCGTCAGCCACGACAGGCCCGACTGGAACGCCTCCAGGCTGACCCGCTCGAAGACGCGGTCGTCGCCGGTGACCGGCTTGCCCCACTCCTCGTCGTGGTAGGTCATGTAGAGCGGGTCGGTCATGCCGGCCCAGGTGCAGCGGATCATATCCGTCACGAACGCTCGTCCCCGTCCTTGCCCAGCGCGGCGCGCACGGGCTCCGCTTCCTGTTCAGGCTCGACGTCGGCGGCCGCGGGTGTCGCGGGCTCGGGCTCGACGTCGGCGGTCACAGCCGCGGGCTCCGGGTCGCCGTCCTCTGGGAGCTCTCTCGGCGCGGCGGGAGCCTCGGGCTCGTGGTCGGTGCGCGGGCCGCTGCCCGGGGCCGCGTAGACCTCCTGGCGGGCGTACAGCCTGGCGGACAGCAGTTCGGAGACCCGCTGTTCCAGCACGGCGATCCGGGTGTCGCGGGCGCTGATCGCGTTCGCGGCCCTGCGCAGGGCCTCGTCGACGCTCTGCGTGTGATAGCCCACCAGGTTCACCGGCAGCTGCAGCGCCATGAAGTCGACGGCCGTGAGCTGCCCCGGCTCGGGGAGGTCGAGGGGTGGCACGTCCGGCGGGAACTCGGTCAGCTCACCGCCTTTGCCCAGGGAGACCAGGACCACGGCGGCCAGGATGGCGAGCGCGGCGATGGCGAGTACGACCAGCACATTGGCATCGTACTCATACCATCGAGGCACGAGCCCCGCACTTACCGCGACCGGTACCTCTCCGGACCCGTCTCGCCGCTCTGTCAGCCCGCGGCCTCGCCCAGTTCCGCCACGCTCGGACGCACCGGCTGGGCCCGCCGCTCCAGGTGGGTGAACGCGTCGTCGATCGTGGTCGTCCACGAGATCGCGTCGAAGACGTTGGCCCTGGTGAAGCCCTCCTCGTACATGTTCTCCACCAGTTGGCGCAGCGGCGTGTACAGGCCCCACGGGTCGAGGATCACCAGGGGGCGGTCGTGGATGCCGAGGACGCGGGACGTCCACATCTCGAACAGTTCCTCAAGGGTGCCGATGCCGCCGGGCAGCACCAGGAAGGCGTCGGAGCGGGCGTCCATGACGCCCTTGCGCTCGCGCATGTCGGCGGTGACGATCAGCTCGTTGGAGTCCCTGTCGGCGACCTCGATGTCCACCAGCACCTGCGGGATCACGCCGATCGTGCGGCCGCCCGCCCGTCTGGTGGCCGCGGTGACGGCGCCCATGCAGGAGACGGTGGCGCCGCCGCTCACCAGCGTGTGACCACGCCTGGCGAGCTCGGCGCCGACCTCTGCGGCGAGGGTGAGGTACTTCTGGTCGATCTTCAGACTGGAGGCGCAGTAGACGCAGATATTCACGAAATATGAGCCTATTGGGGTTCGGCTTCCTGGGCCGCAGCGGCTTCCAGCTCCTCCAGTTGCTGCTTCGACCGGGCCAGGTCGGCGTCCACGATTATGCGCACGGCCTCGTCGACGTCGTCGGTGAGGGAGATGAGGTCGAGGTCATGGGCGGCGATCTTGCCGGTGCCGAGCAGCGACTCCTTGATCCAGGTCAGCATGCCGCCCCAGAACTCCGAGCCCATCAGCACCACGGGGAAGGAGGTGACCTTGCGCGTCTGCACCAGCGTGAGGGCCTCGAACAGCTCGTCGAGCGTGCCGAAGCCGCCGGGCAGGGCGATGAAACCGCACGAGTACTTCAGGAACATCGTCTTGCGCACGAAGAAGTAGCGGAACTCGATGCCGAGGTCCACGAAGTCGTTCAGGCGCTGCTCGAACGGCAGCTCGATGCCCAGCCCCACCGAGACGGCGCCCTCGACGTCGGAGGCACCCCGGTTCGCCGACTCCATGACGCCGGGCCCGCCACCGGTGATCACCGCGTACCCGGCCTCCGCCAGCGCCCTGCCCAGGCGGCGGCCCATCGCGTAGTCGGACGAGCCCTCGTGGGTGCGGGCCGAGCCGAAGACGGTGACGGCCCTGGGCAGCTCGGCCAGCGCGCCGAAGCCCTCCACGAACTCCGCCTGGATGCGCAGCACCCGCCACGGGTCCTGGTGCACCCAGTCGGCCGGGCCCTGGGTGTCGAGCAGGCGCTGGTCGTAGGTCGATTGGGGCACGAGACTGCCGCGGACCACGGCCTGCCCCTGACGACGCTCAGGACGTGTCTGTTTCATGCCGACACGCTAGCCCGCTTCACCCGCTCCCCGCGTCGAACGGCCGTTTTCCCTGCTCAGCTAACCTTTTCAAGCATCTAAAAATTCTTGAAAAAAGCAGGGAACCGAATTTCGACCTGCCCGCGTCTAACTGCCGAGGGTGCTGCTCGGGACTGAAAGTGGCTTTCCCCGCCAAATGGCCGGCGAGGAAGGCCACTTTCACGTTGTGAGCCAGTCGACCATCGCTCGCTCGCTCTCCACGATCTTGGCGAGCGACACGTACTCCCCCTGCTGATGCGCCAGGTTCGGGTCTCCGGGGCCGTAGTTGACGGCCGGAATCCCCAGGCCCGAGAAGCGGGCGACGTCCGTCCAGCCCAGCTTGGCGCGCGGCTCGCCGCCGACCGCCGCCGTGAAGGCCGCGGCCACCGGATGGGTGAGGCCGGGCCTGGCGGCAGGAGCGGCGTCGACGAAGCGGATCTCGAACCCGTCGAACACCTCGCGCACGTGCTGGCGCGCCTGCTCGGCCGACAGGTCGGGCGCGAAGCGGTAGTTGACCGTGACCACGCACTCGTCCGGGATCACGTTGCCCGCCACGCCGCCGTGCACGGCGACCGCGTTCAGCCCCTCGTGGTACTCCAGCCCGTCGACCACCGGCAGTCTGGCCTCGTAGGCGTTCAGCCTGGCCAGCACCGGCTCGGCGCGGTGGATGGCGTTGAGGCCGAACCACGACCTGGCGCTGTGCGAACGCTTGCCGGTCACCACGATCTCGGCTCTCAGCGTGCCCTGGCAGCCGCCCTCGATCACGCCGTCGGTCGGCTCCATCAGCACCGCGAAGTCGGCGGCCAGCCAGTCTGGGTGGTCGCGGGCGACCCTGGTCAGCCCGTTCCGCTCGGCCTCGATCTCCTCGCAGTCGTAGAAGACATAGGTGACGTCACGGTTCGGCTCGGCGAGGCCGGCCGCGAGCCGCAGCGCGACCGCAACCCCCGCCTTCATGTCGGACGTGCCGCAGCCGTAGAGCCGGTCGCCCTCGACGCGGCTCGGCAGGTTCGCGGCGACCGGCACCGTGTCGAGGTGGCCGGCGATCAGGACGCGCTCACCGCGCCCCAGCTCGGTGCGGGCCACGATCGTCTCGCCCGACCTGTCGACGGTCAGGTGCGGCAGTGTCCGCAGCGCCTCGTCGACCTGGTCGGCCAGCTCCTTCTCCGCGCCGCTCACCGACTCGATGTCCACGATCGCGGCGGTCAGTGTCCGCACGTCCTGCGTCAGGTCAAGCATCAGGTGTTCACTCCGTGTTCGCGCAGCACCTCGTTGAGCGCCGCCTTGTCATGCCGCTGCCCCGGCTCCAGCCGCTTCATCACCAGCACGCAGGGCAGGCCGAACGTGCCGCCGGGGAACTCCTTCTGCCGGGTGCCGCCCACGGCCACGCACCAGTCGGGGACGCGCCCGCGGGCCAGCTCCTCGCCGGTCTGCACGTCGATCACCGGGATGGACGCCGAAAGGATCGTCCCGGCCCCCACGACCGCGCCGCGGCCCACCCGGGCGCCTTCCACGATCATCGCCCGGCTGCCGATCAGCGCGTCGTCCTCCACCACGACCGGCACGGCGTTGGGCGGCTCCAGCACGCCGCCGAGCCCCGCCCCGCCCGACAGGTGGACGTTCTTCCCGACCTGGGCGCAGGACCCCACCGTGGCCCACGTGTCGATCATCGTCCCGGAGTCGACGTACGCGCCGATGTTCGTGAACGACGGCATCAGCACCACACCGGGCGCCAGGTAGGAGCCCCAGCGGGCGATCGCCCCCGGCACCACGCGCACCCCGTCGAACCGGGACTTCAACGGCACTCTGTCGTGGTGGTGGAAGTCGCCGACCTGCGACCTGGCCATGCCGAGCACCTTGAAGGCGAGCAGAATCGCCCGCTTGGCCCGCTCGTCCACGACCACCTCGCCGTCGTCCGACACCCGGGCGACCCGCGCCTTGCCCTCGTCGAGCAGGTCGACCGCGCCGACCACCACGGCCCGCGCGTCGACGTCGCGCGGCGAAAGCTCCGCGCGGCGCTCCCATAGCTCGTCCACGGCGGCGGGCAGCGGTGACGGGACGCTCTGGTGGCTCATGGCCACGGAGCCTATCTGGCCAGGTAGGTTTCTCAGGGTGCACGTGCGCTTCTCTCGCGGGGTCATCACGATCGCGGTCATCGTCATCGTTCTCGCGATCGGCGTGTCCATGGCGCTGTACACCCTGCTCAAGAAGGCGAAGCCGCTGGCCGTCCCCGAAGCCCACTGCATCGTGAAGACGCCCAGGGGAGAGCGCGACCTCGACCCCGAGCAGGCGGAGATCGCGGCGACCATCGCGGCCGTAGCCGAGCGCAGACGGCTGCCCGAGCGGGCCGTGATGATCGCATACGTCACCGGGTTGCAGGAGTCGAAGCTGTACAACCTCGACTACGGCGACCGCGACTCCGTCGGCGTGTTCCAGCAGCGCGAGTCGCAGGGGTGGGGGACGAAGAAGCAGCTGATGGACCCGGTCTACGCGACGAACAAGTTCTTCGCGGCGCTGGTGAAGGTGAAGAACTACCGCAAGCTCAAGCTCGAGGACGCGGCCCAGGCCGTGCAGCGGTCCGCGGCCGGCTACGCCTACGCCCAGCACGAGGAGGACGCGCGGATCCTCGCGGCGGCGTTCACCGGGCGCATCCCCAAGGCCGTGCGGTGCTGGTACCCGCCGAGCAAGACGCAGACCCCGGCTCCGCAGCCGAAGACCGACGAGGCCCGCCGCCAGCTCGCCAGGGCGCTCGGCGACACCTCGGTCACCACGCCGAAGCGCGGCTGGCTGATCGCCGCCTGGTCGGTGGCCCACGCGCAGAAGTACGGCCTGCGCCAGGTCGGCTTCAGCGGCGCGACGTGGTCGAACAGCATCTCGAACAACCTGGAGGCCGACGGCTGGCAGTCGGGCGGCAAGGCGTCCGCCAAGCAGGTGGAGCTGTCCTAGCGGGCGCGGCTGACGATGGCTATCGAGCCGGGCGCCAGCGGCCTGGCGTAGCCGGCGGTCCATGAGCGACCCTGGACGCGTTCGAAGGAGAGCAGCCGCCCGTCGGAGGCGCGGTAGTCGGCGAAGTCGAGCAGCCCCCTTTCGGGGTAGCCGGTGTCACCCTCGGACCTGAAGGCGGCCGTGCCGCGCTCGATCGGGAAGAACTCGACGCCGTCCATGATCAGCATGCTCTTGGCGGGCACCATGCCCTGGGTGGGCACGTCGGTCCAGACCAGCACCTCCAGGTGCGGCGGCTCGCCGGGAGCCTGGCCCTGGTGCACCTGCACCGACAGCCACTCGTGGCGTCGGGTGCGGCGGTCGCGCAGCAGGAACTCGATCCATTCCTGCCCCTGCCAGGAGATGTACAGGGCGCCGAGCGCGCGAAACTGCGAGCCGTGCACCTCGATCCGATCGCCGACCTTGATCGTACGGGGATCGGCGTAGTCGGACCCCGCATGCCCCGGTGCGCTCACCGGCGCCGACAGCGGAGCCTCTCGTGAGGCCGGCTCGACCGGCGGCGCGCTCGGGCGGCCCTTCC
Source organism: Nonomuraea sp. NPDC005983 (assembly GCF_040614375.1). Classification (NCBI taxonomy): domain Bacteria; kingdom Bacillati; phylum Actinomycetota; class Actinomycetes; order Streptosporangiales; family Streptosporangiaceae; genus Nonomuraea; species Nonomuraea sp. NPDC005983. Next base: position 47,333 of record NZ_JBEXUP010000017.1, on the reverse strand, counting down.
TGTCCTGGCGCATGGTGGCCATGAAGGCCCCAAGCAGGAGGAGGACGGTGGCGATGCTCAGCCCGAGTACGACCATGGAGGTCCCGCTCATCGTTCAGCTCGCTCCACTCGCGGTCTGCCCCGGCTAACGCTCTATGTTGCTGTACGTCTGCGTATCTGCCGCGCGATCCTACTGGAGGCGGCGCACCGCCGCAGCGACTCGTTCGTCCGTGGCGGTCACGGCTACGCGAACGTGCAGCTCACCGGCCGTTCCATAGAAATCACCCGGCGCGACCAAAATCCCGATTTCGGAGAGCTTGCTTACCTGGTCCCAGGCGTTCTCCCCGTTGGACGCCCACAGGTACAGCCCCGCGGTCGAGTGGTCGACGCGCCAGCCCGCCCGCTCCAGGGCGGGCCGCAGCAGCGCCCGGCGCGCGGCGTAGCGCTCGCGCTGCTCGACGGCGTGCGCGTCGTCGCCGAGCGCGGCCGTCATCGCGGCCTGGACGGGCGCCGGCATGATCATGCCCGCGTGCTTGCGGATCTCGAGCAGCCGCTTCACCAGGACGGGATCGCCGGTCACGAAGCCGGCGCGGTAGCCCGCCAGGTTCGAGCGCTTGGAGAGCGAGTGGACGGCGAGCAGCCCCTCGTGGGAGCCCTCGCACACGTCGGGGTGCAGGATCGAGACGGGCTGTTCCTCCCAGCCCAGCTCCAGGTAGCACTCGTCGGAGGCGACGACCGCGCCGCGCTCGCGCGCCCAGGCCACCACCTTGCGCAGGTGCTCGACGGGCAGCACCTTGCCCGTCGGGTTGCCCGGCGAGTTCACCCAGACCAGGTCGACCCGCTCCGGGCCGAGCGCCAGCAGCCCGTCGGACGCCACCGCAGAGGCCCCGGCCAGCCGGGCGCCCACGTCGTAGGTCGGGTACGCCAGCTCGGGGAAGACCACCCGCTTGGCGCCCAGGTAGGTGGGCAGCCAGGCGACGAACTCCTTGGAGCCGATCAGCGGCAGCACGTCGCGCTCGTCGACGGTGACGCCGTGCCTGCGCGCGAGCCAGCCCGCGGCGGACTCGCGCAGCGCCCGGGTGCCGTGCGTGAGCGGGTAGCCGGGACTGTCGGCGGCCCCCGCCAGCGCGTCCTGGACGATCGCCGGCACCGGGTCGACGGGCGTGCCGACCGAGAGGTCGACGATGCCGTCGTGGTGCGCTCGCGCGCGTTCCTTGTACGGCTCCAGCCGGTCCCAGGGGAAGTCAGGCAGTGTGTTCACGATTCTCCAGGTTTCGGTGGTGCGAGCCGTACCGGGCGGGGCGCGCCCTGGGGCGGCCCCGCCAGCGGGCTAGTGCTCCTCGGCCTGCGGCGGAAGGGCGGCCACCAGCGGGTGGTCCTTCTCGACCTTGCCGACCTTGGAGGCGCCGCCGGGCGAGCCGAGGTCCTCGAAGAAGTCGACATTGGCCTTGTAGTAGTCCTTCCACTGCTCGGGAAGGTCGTCCTCGTAGAAGATCGCCTCGACGGGGCACACTGGCTCACACGCGCCGCAGTCCACGCACTCGTCGGGGTGGATATAAAGCATGCGTTCGCCCTCGTAGATGCAATCGACAGGGCATTCCTCGATGCACGCCTTGTCCAGGACGTCCACGCAAGGCTGCGCGATGACGTAGGTCACCTCGAGCTCCTTCTCTCCGCACCATGGCATGACTGACCGCGGTTTGCTACGCCCTAGTATTGCCGTGCTTGCCAACAGGCCGAAACGGAGGGTGGCAAACTCGTGGCCGGTCGCCTTGTGATCGCCGTCACACCCGCGGACATCGGCGCCCGGATCACCACGCGCAGGCGGGTTCCCGAAGGGTTTCGCGACGCGGTGGGGATCCTCGAATCCTGGTCCGGCGGCATGCTCAGTCTACGCAAACGCGACGGCACCCTGGTGGAGATCGACGAAGACTCGCTGGTGGCAGCCAGGGTGGTTCCCGCCGCGCCTCCTCGACCTGGGCGCCGGTAGCGGCGAGTATTCACTGTGTGACCGTACGTATCTGTGCCGCCGCAGCAGCCATCCTCGCCAGCGCCGGATGCGGCGCGTCCACCACGGAATCCAAGCCGCCCCCGCCCGTCAACGCCAAGGCCTCGTCGCTGAAGCAGGGCTTCGGCACGATGGACAGGCTCGTCGAGACCGCCAAGCAGGAGGGCGCGCTCAACGTCATCGCGCTGCCCCGCGACTGGGTGAACTTCGGCGAGATCATCGACACCTTCGCCGGCAAGTACGGCATCAAGGTGACCGAGCTGGAGCCCACCGCCAACAGCAGGCGCGAGATCGACGCCGCCGCGCAGCTCAAGCCCGACGTGTTCGACCTGACCCTGGACGTCGCCGTGGCCAACGCCCGCAAGTTCGCGCCGTACAAGGTGCAGGGCTGGCAGGACGTGCCCGACCACGTCAAGGACCTGTCCGGGGCCTGGTACGCGGGCTACGGCAGCTACATGTCCCTCGGGTACGACCCGCGGGCCGTCGCGGCGCCCGCGTCCTTCGCCGACCTGCTCAAGCCCGACTACAAGGTGGCGCTCGACGGCGACCCGCTGCGCTCCGTGGCGGCCTTCGACGGCGTGATGGCCGCCTCCCTGCGCGGCGGCGAGCCGCAGCCCGCACAGGGGGTCGAGCTGTTCACCAAGCTCAAGCGGGAGGGCAGGCTCACCGACCCGGCCAAGGCCAACGTGATCGTCGACTGGGACCACCTCAACGCGGCCCGCAGCGCCAAGAACGCCGAGGCGTGGAAGGTGACGATCCCCCGCGACGCGCCGCTCGGCGGCTACCACATCGAGGCGATCTACAAGGACGCCCCCCATCCGGCCGCCGCGCGGCTCTGGGAGGAGTTCCTCTTCTCGGACGAGGGCCAGAACCTGCTGCAGAAGGGCTATGCCCGTCCGGTGCGTGGCGAGGCGATGCTGATGCGGGGCACCCTCGACACCGAGCAGGCCGCCAAGCTACCGGCCGCGCCCGGCCCGCCCGTGCTGCTCACGATCCCGCAGACAGATGCCGCTAAGTCCTACCTGAAGAGGCAGTGGGCCCAACGTGTGGGATGAGACCATTGTGACTTGATATGTCGTAGAGACTTTCAGCCTCTAAAGTAAACGGACAGCACGGCCACGGGGGCCCGATGTCTGACGAATGAGAGCTGATCGTCTTGCGATACGACACACCGAGCCTGAACCGGTGGCACAGTCGCGTCCACGACAGCAGTTTCGGCTACGTCTCCACCCAGGGCGCGCCGCTGGTGGACCTGCTCGACCCGCGACCGGGCGAGCGCGTGCTCGACCTCGGCTGCGGCACCGGCGTGCTCACCGCCCAGATCGCCGCGCGGGGCGCCGACGTGCTCGGCATCGACGGCTCCTCCGCGATGATCGAGAAGGCGCTCGCCCAGCACCCGGGCATCGACTTCATCGTCGGCGACGGTCATGACTTCACCGTCGCCGACGCCTACGACGCCGTCTTCTCCAACGCCGCGCTGCACTGGATGAACCGCGAGCCCGGCATGGTCATCGCCAACATCCACCAGGCGCTCACCCCCGGCGGGCGCTTCGTGGCGGAGATGGGCGGCGCGGGCAACTGCGCGGAGCTGACCGCCGCGATGCTGACCGCCTGGCGCGAGTACGGCCTGCGCGAGCCCGACCTGCCGTGGTACTTTCCCACGCCGGCCGAGTACGCCCGCCGCCTGGAGCAGGAGGGCTTCGTGGTCCGGGTGCTCGAGTACTTCGACCGGCCGACCCCGCTCGACGAGTGCCCGCGCGGGGCCGCCGACTGGGTGCGGATGTTCGCCTCCTCGGTGCTCGAGGGGCTGCCACCGGAAATCGTCGAGCCGCTGCTCGGACGGGTCAACGAGCTGGCCGCACCGGCTCTACGCAGGGAAACCGGCTGGATGGCCGACTACGTGCGTCTGCGGTTCGCCGCTGTTCGGCGCTGATGCGTAGTCAAGGATGCGTAGGTCAGTTTTGCCAGACTATGGTCTGTTCCGTGGGCGGCGAAGTCATGGCTGCACCGCTACGGCGGCGTGAGGGGCTGGTGAACGGAACGGGATGAACTTCTGCCTGAGCGACCTCGTACCACCGTTGAGGTGGAGCGACGCGTCCACGATCACACTACTCACCGGGCAGCCGGACCTTCCGGACGCCTGGTGGCGCAGCCTGCCCATGCCGCGCGTGCTCGCGGCCATCGGCCCCGAGTCGCTGGGCGAGCTCCTGACGGAGATCGCCCTCGAGCACTGGCCGGCCGCCGCCGTGGGCGACGTCCTGCCTGCGCTGTACGTGCTCGACCCCGACGAGGCGGACGAGCCGCACATCGCGATCGCGCTCGACCGCGCGGGCTCGTGGCCGGGGCTGCTGGCGATGACGGGCAGGGAGCTCAAGGACCAGCCGTTCATCCAGGCCCGCTCGGTGCTCAACACGCTCTTCTCGGCGGTGCTGGTGCGCGTCGCCCCAGGTGTGCGTGCCACGCCGGGCCACGCACACCCCTCGGACCTCGCGCCCGCCCTCCAGCCCGCGACGGACGCGCCCACGCCACAGCCCGCCGTGACAGACGCGCCCGCACCGCAGCCGCCCACCGCCGCCGCAGCCGCCTCTGCCAAGGCCCCCGCGGCCCCCGCGGAGTCCGACAGGGCGGCCGCAGCCGTCCCGGCGGGCGACGCCGTCGTCGCGCCCCCCGCGGAGGCCGATGAGGCCCCGGAGGACCTCCTCGCCGTCGAGCACGCCGAGGGGCCTGTCGGCGAGGAGGCAGCGCCCACCGAGGAGCCCGGCGAGGAGCCCGCCGGGGAGCCCTCTGAGGAGCCCTCTGAGGCGGCCGTCGCGTCCGAGGAGTCCGCACCGGCGCAGGACGCGGCCCCGGAGGGCACGGAGGAAGACGCGCCAGGGAAGGCCGACGAGCCCGAACCAGCGCACCACGCGCACGCGGAGTCGGCGCCCGAGGAGACCCCAGAGTCGGCGCCCGAGGGCTCCCCCGCGCAGGCGCCCGACGGGTCCTCCGCGCAGGCAGTTGAGGAAGGCCCGGTGCTCGACGCGTCCGCCGAGCCGGTGTCGGAGCCCGAGGAGGCCCCGGAGCCGGAGCGGGTACTCGACGCCGTAGCGGCCCCCGCGCCGGATCGGGCCGCGGAAGAGGCATCGGAGCCGGAGGCCGACGACGCCGACCAAGCCCCCGAACCCGCCGCAGGATCGCAGACGCAGGACGAGGAGCCCGCCGACGAGCATGGACAGGCCGCCCCGGAGGGCCTGGAGCTGTTTGAGCTCATCGAGGCGGCGTTCGCCGGGCTGGACGACAAGAGCTGGGCCGTGGCGCAGAACCGGGTCTTCACCGACGAGCCGTCCGCCGTGGACCAGCTCGCGAAGCTGTTCGCCGTCCCGCCCGCGGAGATCTCCGCGACCGAGAACCGGCTGCGGGACAGGCTCGACGAGTGGCTGGCCGACGACAAGGCCGCCCCGTACCGAGCGCACCTGGGCGAGCTGCGCAGCACGATCGGCCCGTCGCCGTCCAGGGAACGCCTGATCGGCGCGGCCGACTGGCACCTCAAGGAGATCCGCGCCCTCGAGGTCCCGGCGTGGCAGTTCGTGCTGGCGACGCTCCCTGAGCGCGAGGCCGCAGGGCGAAGCGCCGAGCCGCAGGCCGCCGGGCAGCGTCCCGAGCCGCCGGCCGCCGAGCAACACTCCGAGGGAGTCGGCGCCCAGCCGCATCCGGAGCGGCACGGCGTCGAGCAGTGGGCGGTGGAGCAGGCGCAGCAGCCGCCGTCGGCGTTCGCCGCCCGGCAGGCGTCGAGCTTCCCGCCGGCCCCCTCTCCGGCCCCCTCTCCGGCGCCGCAACAGCCGGGTGCCCAAGCATCGGGCCCGCAGCCGGCCGACGGGCAGCCGGCGGGCGCGCAGTTCCAGGCGTTCGCCACGGCCACGCCCGCGGTGGAAGAGGCCAACGGGTCGTCCGAGGAGCAGGACGACAAGCCATACCAGCCGCTCAAGGACGTCTCCCAGACCAGGCGCTGCTTCCGCCAGCCCGACGGCAGGTGGTGGCTGCGCGTCGACGTCACCATCGAGCAGTTGTCGGGAGGCGAGTGCGCGCTGCCGACGGGGTTCGCGACCTACCTGGGCCTGTCCCCGGGTGAGAGCAGGACCGTCAGGAGCGCCGCAGGCGAGCTGACCATGACCTGGCACAGCAGGCCGGTGCTGGAGTCGGTGGAGCGGCTGCTGGCGGACGTGGGCGCGAAGGAGGGCGGGCACCTGTTCCTCACCCTCTCCGACGAGGGCGTGCTGCGGGCCAGGCACCTGCCGGTGGCCGCGCAGGGCGCCGAGAAGATCACCAAGGCCCTCCGCCTGGTCGGCTACACCGCCCCCGGAGGCACCAAGGACCAGGCGGCCAGGGTGATCGCCACCAGGATCGGCATGACCGGCCCCGTCGCCCTTCCCGACCTGCTCACCAGGCTCCGCGAACGCGGTGACCGCGACCTGCTCGCCCTCCTGGACTGAGCCCGTGCCGCGGCTCGCGATCGGCCCTGAGTTTCCCAGGGAGCTCAGCGCACTGGCCCAGCCGGTGCGCAGGGACGTCATGGTCGCACTGCGCCGTTTCCTGCTGAACGCGGCGGGCGCCCCGCACCCTGAGCGGGTGCGGGGCAGCAGGGACGCCCGGGTCGCGACCCTGCGCCTGGCCCAGGGGGTCCGGGGGGTGGTGGTACGCCAGCGGGACGTGTACTGGCTGCTCACGGTCTTACCTGACCCGGAGGCGTGGTCGCACGCCCAGCGCCACAGGTACGGGGTCAACCCGGTGATCGGCGTCGTGGAGGAGTGGGACGCGCAGGCGCTGGAGCGGGTCGAGCCCGCGTTACGCAGGTCCGCGGGCGAGACGCGGCTGTTCGACCCGATCTGCGACGGGGACCTGCTCGCGCTGGGCATCGACGTCCGCGCCCTGCCGCTGGTGCGGCTGATCACCACCGAGGCCGACGTGGAGGCGCTCGAACCGCTGCTGCCGCCGTCCCAGCACGTGCCGCTCGCGGTGCTGGCACGTGGCGGCTCGCTGTCGGAGGCGTGGCGCGAGCTGGACGGCTGCCGCGCGTCCGACGAGGACACCGGCCCGATCGACCCGGCCGACTTCCACGCGGCGCTGCGCCGCAGCCCGGACCGGGCGGTGTTCGCCGCGGACAAGGTGGAGCTCGACCAGGTGCTCGGCTCCCCCGACTGGTGCACGTTCCTGCATCCGCCGCAGCACCGGCTGGCCCGCGCGGCCCGCTACGACCATCCCGTCCTGGTGATCGGCGGCGCGGGCACCGGCAAGACGATCATCGCTCTGCACCGGGCCGCCCACCTGGCCAGGCACGGACGCGGCCCGGTACTGCTCGTGACGTTCTCGCAGGGGCTGACCGAGGACCTGTCGAGCCGGCTCGACCTGCTCCTCCCTGACGAGGCGGCGCGCAAGCGGGTGGAGGTGGGCAACGCCGAACGGCTGGCCATGCGCATCGTGGGCGAGGCGGAGGGGCGGCGTCCGACGCTGGTGGGGCCGGGTGCGCGCACACTGGCCGAGCTGACCGACGAGGCGCTCAGGCTGCTGTCGAGGGCCACCGGCGACCTGCTGGACGACGTGGACCCGGACCACAAGCCGTACCGGCACATCGTGGTGGACGAGGCGCAGGACGTCAGCCCCTCGCAGTGGCGGCTGCTGCGGGCGGCGGCGCCGCGCGCGCACGACGACCTGTTCATCGTCGGCGACCCGCACCAGAGGGTGACCGACACGCGGGTCACGCTCGGCGCGGTGGGCATCCCCGCCGACCAGCACTCGCTGCGGATCTCCTACCGGCTGTCGCAGGAGGTCTTGTCGTTCGGCGTCAGGCTGCGCGGCGGTGGCCCCACTGACGGGCTGGTCAAGGGCGTTTCCGGGCTGTACGGCTTCCGCGCGACGCGCAACGGCGAGCGTCCGGTGGTCCTGGCCTACGACTCGCTGGAGGCGGAGCTGGCCGGGCTGGCGCGGCTGGTGTCGTCCTGGCTGGAGAGCGGCGTCCCGAAGGAGGAGATCGCCGTCGGGGCGCGCACGGCGCCGCTGGTGCGCGCCGCCAAGCGGGCGCTGGGAGAGCTGGACGTGCGCGTCTCGACGTTCGCGAACCTCAAGGGGCTGGAGTTCGACCGGGTCGTGCTGGTCGGGGTGGCGGAGGGCGTCGTGCCCGAACCGCCGCCGGACGATCCCGGTGCCCGGGCCAGAGCCCTCCAGAGGGAGCGGAGCATGCTGTTCGTGGCTTGCACCCGAGCGCGTTCAATGCTCTATATATCCCATTCAGGAAGAGGAAGCCCATTTCTTGAACTCTGATCACATAGTCTGAACTGCGGATATCTTCCCTTTGCCGGTTGGACAGCAATGAACCTCAGCCTGAGCGACCTCGCTCCACCCCTGCGCTGGACCCCCCCTGGCCAGATCGCGCCGATCGTGGAAGAGCCCCAGCTGCCCGACGCCTGGTGGCAGGCCATCCCCCTCGACCGGGCGTGCGCCGTCATCGGGACGCAGGCCGTGGCCCGGCACCTCGCCGACCTCGCCGTGGCCTGCTGGAGCCACCTGCTGCTCGGCGACATCCTGCCGCTGCTGCGCTTCTCCGACCCCGCGGAGGCCGAGCGGACGCCGCAGATGCTGGGCAAGGACGTGGTGCAGAAGCTGTTCAGCGGGGTGTTCGAGCGGCTGCTCGAACCCGTCGCCGACGTGCCCGCCACGCAGCCGAAGCCGGACAAGCCGCTGCCCGACCTGATCGACTCCGTGTTCGTCCCCCTGGACGAGCGGCAGCGGGCCATCGCCCGCGACCGCCTCTACGCCGTGCAGCGCGTCACACTGGACGAGCTGGCGCAGCGGTTCTCGGTGACGCGCGAGCGCATCAGGCAGATCGAGCGCGACCTGCGCGACCACATCGAGGCGTGGCTGGCCAGCCCGGAGGCGGCGCCACTGGCGGCGCACGTCACCTGGCTGCGCGGCAGGCTCGGCTCCGCCGTCCCGGCCGACGAGCTGCAGGTGGCGGCGCCCTGGCACCGCGGCGACCTGCGCACGCTGGGCATTGCGGCCTGGCGGTTCGTCCGCACGCTGCTGACCGGCTACGAGCAGACGGACGGCTGGCTGGTCGCGGGCGGCGCCGACGAACTGCGCGAGAAGACCCGCCAGCTGTTCACCGACGGGCCGCGCCCGCTCGGCGAGGCGGTGACCATGGTCACCCAGCTCGGCGTCCGCGAGGACGTGGCCGAACGGTGGATCATGGCCGTACCGCAGCTGCGGGTGCTCGACCAGCACGTGGTGCCGTGGCCGCGCAGCATCAACGAGAAGGCCGAGGCGGTGCTCGCGGTGGTCGGGCGTCCGATGACGCCTGAGGAGATCCAGGAGCGCATCGGCGAGGACTACAGCCTCGTCGGCATCCGCAACCAGCTCACCGCCGACGAGCGCTTCCGCCGGCTCGACCGCAACAAGTACGGGCTGACCAGGTGGGGCGGCGACGAGTACCTGGGGATCAGGGAGATGATCGCCAGGGAGATCGAGCGGGCCGGCGGCGAGGCGTCCGTCAGCACCATCGTCACGAACCTGACCTCCCGCTACGACGTCAGCGAGAGCTCGGTGCGCGCCTACTCGGGCGGGCCCGGGTTTGAGCGGACCCAGCGGGGGTGGATCAGGGTCGCCGGGACGTCCCCCACCGGCGAGGCGGAGCCGTACCAGCCGCGCAAGGACGTCTCGGAGACCCGGCGCAGCTTCCGCAGCCGCGACGGGCGCTGGTGGCACCGCGTGGACGTCAACGCCGAGCACCTGCGCGGCTCCGGCTCGCCGCTGCCGACGGGGTTCGCGGCCTACCTGGGCATGGCGCCGGGCGGGCAGCTCACCGCGGCCACGCCGTCCGGCGACGTGGTGATCTCCTGGCACAACCAGCCGACGATGGGCTCGATCAGGAACGTCCTGGCGGAGTGCAAGGCGTCCGAGGGGGACCACATCTTCCTGACGGTGTCCGACGGCGGCGAGCTGCTGACCCGCTACCTGCCTGCCGCCCCCGCCCAGATGCCACCGCTGAACCGCGCGCTCTACCTCATCGGCTACACCGCGCCCGTCACGTCCGAGCTGGAGGGGCTGCGGCTGATCGGCGCGCGCATGGGGCTGCCCGACACGGCCACGCGCGAGGAGGTGCTGGGCAGGCTGCGCGAACGCGGCGACCGCGACATCCTCACGTTCCTGGGAGGTTCGGCCTAGGCTCAGAGGATGTTGCGGATCTACGACACGCGCACGAGGCAGGTCGAGGAGATCGCGTCCGGCCGCGTGCTGCGCATGTACACCTGCGGGCCGACCGTCTACCGTCACGCGCACGTCGGCAACCTGCGCTCCTACCTGCTCGCCGACCTGATCCGCCGGGTGCTGGAGCGCCGGCGGACACGCGTGCTGGTCTGCCGGAACGTCACCGACGTCGGCCATCTGGTCGACGACGCCGAGGCTGGCGAGGACAAGGTCCTCATGCAGGCGCGGGCGGAGGGCCGCTCGGTGTGGGAGCTGGCCCGCTTCTACGAGGACGCGTTCAACCAGGACGCCGCAGCGCTGAACCTGCGGCCTCCGGAGCACACGCCGCGGGCGAGCGAGTCGATCGACCTGATGGTCGAGCTGATCGCCAAGCTGATCGAGCAGGGGCACGCGTACGCGACGCCTGACGGCTCGGTCTTCTTCGACGTCCGAACCTTCCCCACTTACGGCGAAATTTCCGGAAATCGACTCGACGCGCTCAAGCCCGGCCCGGTGGACCCGCGCAAGCGCTTCCACGCCGACTGGGCCCTGTGGAAGGCCGCCCAGGGAGAGCTGTCCTGGGACACCCCGTGGGGGCGCGGCTTCCCCGGCTGGCACGTCGAGTGCTCGGCCATGTCGCTGCGCTTCCTCGGCGAGCGCATCGACGTCCACACCGGCGGCATCGACCTGCGCTTCCCCCACCACGAGGACGAGCGCGCCCAGTCCGACGCGGCGGTCGGGCACGAGGTCGTGCGCCACTGGGTGCATGGGGAGCACCTGCTGTTCGACGGGCGCAAGATGGCCAAGTCGACGGGGAACGTGGTGCTGCTCTCGGACGTCGCCGAGGCCGGTCTCGACCCGCTCGCCGTGCGGCTGGCCTTCCTGGAGCACCGCTACCGCCACCAGATGAACCTCAACTGGGACACCCTGCACGCCGCCGACCGCACCGTCCGCCGGTGGCGCGGCCGGGTGGCGGAGTGGTCGGAGTCGCCGAGCGCCCCGATGGCGGCCGAGTACGTCCGGCGCGCCGAGGCCGCGTTCTACGACGACCTCGACACCCCGGCGGCGCTGCGCGTCCTGCGGGAGCTGGAGCGCGACGACTCGATCGCGCCCGGGGCCAAGTTCGAGTCGTTCCTGCACCTGGACCACCTGCTGGCCCTGGATCTGTCGGCGGAGATCGGCAGACCGCGCGTGCTCCCGGCGGGCGCGGCCGAGCTCCTGGAGCAGCGGGCCCGCGCCCGCGAGTCCCACGACTGGCCCGCCTCGGACCGGCTCCGCGACGACCTCGCCGCGCTCGGCGTCCGCGTCTCCGACACCCCCGACGGGCAGAGCTGGGCGGTGTAGCTCGCTCACGGTGTTCAGAGGGGCGGACGGGTTCAGAGGGGCGGACGGTGTGGCAGGGGACCGTCCGCCCGGGTGCCGTCCTTTCGCGGGGGTGTGGACGAGAGCACCAGGGGACAGCTAGCCAGGTCCGAGGTTGCAATCGCGTTGCGCCCGGTCAGCGCCTGTGCGGCCAACCGGCGGGAAGGGCCCCGCGGAGGGGGCCGAAGACGTCAGCCCAGGACAAGATCGAAAATAGTGGGATCTACGGCGATGGCAGTGGTGAGGGGGTGCCACACTTGTTGCCGAGCATGGGGAGAGGGAGGGGTAAGTGAGGTTGAGGCCCTTTGCGTGGATGCCGTGGCCGCTGCGATGGCTCGCGCGGGTGTTGACCGTCCTTCTCGTGCTCGCTCTGGTGCTGGCCGGGGTCCTCGTCTACACCGTCCGCCGGTCGTTCCCGCAAGTGGACGGGACGGTGCGCCTGCCGGGATTAGCGGGGAATGTGGAGATTTATCGCGATAAATCGGGGATTCCGCAGATCTACGCTGACTCGGCCGAGGACCTCTTCATGGCCCAGGGCTTCGTCCACGCCCAGGACCGGTTCTGGGAGATGGACCTGCGCCGGCACATCACGTCCGGACGCCTCTCGGAGCTGTTCGGCAAGGCGACGCTCGACAACGACAAGGCCATCAGGACCATGGGCTGGCGCAGGGTCGCCGAGCAGGAGCTGCCCGAGCTGAGCGCCCGCACCCGCCGCTACCTCGACGCGTACGCCAAGGGCGTGAACGCCTGGCTCGGGGCCAACCCCAACGCGTCCGACCGCAGCCTGGAGTACTCGATACTCAAGCTGCAGAACGGCGGCTACAAGCCCGAGCCGTGGACCGCACTCGACTCGATCTCCTGGCTCAAGGCCATGGCCTGGGACCTGCGCTCCAACATGGAGGACGAGATCGACAGGGCGCTCGCCCTCACCACCCTCTCCCGGGAACGGGTCGAGCAGCTGTACCCGCGCTACCCGTTCGACAAGCACCAGCCGATCGTCACCCAGGGCGCGGTCGAGCACGGCCGGTTCGACCAGCAGGCCGCGCCGAGGATCAGGCGGAACGGCAGCCGCGCGCTCACCCAGGCGGCCAAGACGCTCGACGCGGTACCCAGCACCATGAGCACCGCCGACCGGGAGGGCATCGGGTCCAACTCGTGGGTGGTCTCGGGCGAGCACACGGTCACCGGCAAGCCGCTGCTGGCCAACGACCCGCACCTGTCGGCCTCGATGCCGTCCGTCTGGTACCAGATCGGACTGCACTGCCGGAAGATCTCGATCGACTGCTCGTACGACGTGACGGGCTTCTCGTTCTCCGGCGTGCCCGGCGTCATCATCGGGCACACCGACAAGATCGCGTGGGGGTTCACCAACCTGGGCCCCGACGTGGCCGACCTCTTCATGGAGCAGGTGAAGGACGACACGTACCTGTACCGGGGCCAGTGGACCAGCCTGGAGACCAGGCAGGAGCAGATCAAGGTGGCGGGCGGCGCCACGGTCACCCTGAACGTCAGGAGCACCCGGCACGGGCCGCTGATCAACGAGGTGATGGGCGACGTCAAACCGGGTGAGGGCGCGAACGCGGTCGCCCTGCAGTGGACCGCGCTCATGCCCGGCCGCACCGCCGACGCGATCTTCGCGCTCAACGAGGCCACCGACTGGCATGAGTTCCGGGCGGCTGCGGCACTGTTCGAGGTCCCGGCGCAGAACCTGGTCTACGCCGACACCAACGGCAAGATCGGCTACCAGGCGCCCGGGCGCATCCCGGTGCGCCAGAAGGGCGACGGCACCTGGCCGGTGCCCGGCTGGACCGGCGAGTACGACTGGAAGACCGCGCCCATCCCCTACGACCAGCTCCCCTCGGTGGAGGACCCCGCCTCCGGCTACATCGTCACCGCCAACAACGCGGTGGCCGACCCCAGGCGCTACAAGCCGCTTCTGACCAGGGACTGGGCGTACGGATACCGTTCCGAGCGCATCATCGACCGGCTCAAGCAGGAGATCAACAAGGGCAAGATCGACACGGCGGCCATGTCCAGGATCCAGCAGGACAGCCGCAACGGCTTCGCCGAGACGCTGGTGCCCGCGTTGCAGAAGGTCAGCCTGGCCGGGCCGAGCGTCCAGGCGAGAGACCTCCTCAAGGGCTGGGACGGCCCGCAGGGCCCCGACTCGGCCCCCGCCGCGTACTTCAACGCCGTCTGGCGCCACCTGCTCAAGCTGACGTTCGACGACGACCTCCCCGAGGGCGCCAGGCCGGGCGGCGGCGACCGCTGGTATGAGGTGGTGGGGCGGCTGCTCGACCTCCCGAACGACCCCTTCTGGGACGACACCAGGACCAAGGACCAGACCGAGACCCGCGACGACATCCTCCGCCAGGCGATGGCCTCGGCCTACCAGGAACTGTCCGACCGGCTGGGCGACGACGTCCGCACCTGGCGGTGGGGCGACCTGCACCAGCTCACGCTGACCAACGGCTCGCTCGGCACGTCCGGCATCGCGCCCGTCGAGGCCCTGCTCAACCGCGGCCCGTTCGCGGTGCCGGGCAGCAAGGACGCCGTGGACGCGACGGGCTGGAACGTGCAGAAGGGGTACGAGGTCACGTCCGTGCCGTCGATGCGGATGGTCGTCGACCTGAGCGACCTGGACAAGTCCCGCTGGATCAACCTCACGGGCGCCTCGGGCCACGCCTTCCACGACAACTACTGGGACCAGTCGCCCCTGTGGGCCAAGGGGGAGCTGCTGCCGATGTACTCCAAGCTGGAGTCGGTCAAACAGGCCGCAACCCACACCCTCCGCCTGACCCCCTGACCCCCTGGCCCGCTGACCCTACGGACCCGGCTCGGCGAGGAGGCGCAGATCCTGGAAGTACGTCCGCGGGCGTACTCCGACTCCAGACCCTGGGCTGACGCCAGAACGCAGCGCCTTCGCGACCATGGGCGCATGGTTCGTCTCTGGTATGCGATCGGGCTGGCGCTGATCCTCATCGGGCTCTTCCACCTGGGAGTGCTCGCGATCGACGGCGGCCCGTGGGAGGGCCCGGTGTCGTGGCGCAAACCGTTCACGTTCGGGGTCTCGTTCGGGCTGAGCGTCCTCACGCTGGCGTGGGTCGCGCAGTTCGTCCCGCTGCGCGGGCGCGCCAGGAACGTGCTGCTCGGGGTGTTCACGGGGGCGGCGGTGACGGAGTGCGCGCTCATCACGCTCCAGGCGTGGCGCGGCGTCCCGTCCCACTTCAACATGGCCTCCACCGTCGACTCCCTGGTGTCCCGCGCGCTGGCGGCCGGGGGCGGCGCCCTGGTCGTGGTGGCGATCTGGCTGACGGTGGCGTCGTTCCGTCCCAACCCGGGGGTCTCGCCCAGCATGCGGCTCGCCGTGCGGGCAGGCTTCGCCACCCTGCTGGCCTCGATGCTGTCCGGCGCCGTCATGATCGCCCGTGGCGTGATCGAGGTGTACTCGGGCGACCAGCAACTGGCCTACACCGTGGCGACGTCCCTCAAGCCCGCCCACGCCGTGCTGATGCACGGCGTGCTCCTCCTGCCCGCACTGGCGTGGCTGTCAGAGCGCCTGTTGACCACCGAAGCCGCCCGCCTCCGCCTGGTACGGCTGGCGACCTGCACGTACGTGGCCATCGCCGCCCTGGTCTCCGCCCTGACGGTGACCGGGATCACCCTCGTGGGCCCCTCGACGGCGTCGGTCCTGTGCGCGGGCGCGATATCAACGCTGGCCATCACCGCCCTCGCCCTGCGCAGGGTCGAAGCGCGACCTCCGGGCGGAAGCCGCCGCACCAGGTGACGCTCAGCAGCGCGACACACACCTCCTCCTCACCTGCGCCCTCTCCACCACAGGGGTGCGCGGGGGTAGCCGCCGTCGTCCAGACCGGCCAGCCGTTCGAACACGTTGTAGGAGGCCTGATGCCCGCAGAGCAGCACCGAGACCAGCATGGCGAGCAGGTAGAGCGGGAGCATCGGCAGCCCCGCGCACCAGGCCCACTGGGTGGCGTGCCGCCCCTCGTGCTGGATGAGGCGGTCGTCGAGCGAGCTCTGCCTGGTCAGCACCACATTGCCGACGGTGAACGCCCCCGCGATGGGGAACCGGTAACGGTAGCCGTAGGCGAGCACGAGCCCGTCAGGCCCAGGCTGCCGGGA
Organism: Nonomuraea sp. NPDC005983; assembly: GCF_040614375.1. Taxonomy (NCBI): domain Bacteria; kingdom Bacillati; phylum Actinomycetota; class Actinomycetes; order Streptosporangiales; family Streptosporangiaceae; genus Nonomuraea; species Nonomuraea sp. NPDC005983. Next base: position 31,630 of record NZ_JBEXUP010000017.1, on the reverse strand, counting down.
GGCTCCGCCGACGACGGAGACCAACAGTCCGAGCGGCGTGGCCAGGTTCAGCCAGTTCGCCATCCGGCGGAACCGGTAGCGCCTCTCCATGCGTCTCAGCCTTGACCAATCTTGACAAGTCGGAATAATGATCTGCGTCCTGAAATCTCCCCAAAGAGCAGGATTATGAGATTCACCATCCTGGGAGCGCTGATCGGCACCATGGCTCTGGCCGGAGCCGGCGGATTCGCGATCACCCAGACGTCAGCGTCCGATCCCCTACGGTCCACTACTCCTCCCGACGCGCAGGTGGCCTTCCCAGCCGCGGCGACCACGACCCCGAAGCCGACGGCCAGCCCCACGATCGGGAAGTACACCGCGAAGACGAAAATCGTCAAGAAGAAGGGCGTCTCCTACCTGGACGTCTCCATCACGTACGACGGAGCCGCCAGGTTCACCGTCAAGCAGAAGGTCTGCAAGAGCAAGTCCTGCAAGACGACCTCCACCGACCTCCCCGTGACCACCGGGGCCGGCAAGTCCAGCAAGAAGGTCGGCAAGGGCAGCTACAAGGTGAAGGGCAAGCCGTCGATCAAGGTCAAGGCCCTCCCCTGGCCCACCAGGACGGTCACGGCCACCCCCACGGCGACCAGCACGGTCACCGCGTCCAGCAGCGCCTCCCCGGCCGCGACGGTGACGGTGACCCAGGCGGCGACGGTGACGGCCACGCAGTCCGTGCCCGGACCGACCACGACGGTGACGGAGGCCGTGGCGGGCCCCACCACGACGGTGACGGAGGCCGTGGCGGGCCCCACCACGACGGTCACGGCCACGGTCACCTGCCAGCCCGCCACCGGGCAGCCAGAGGGCACTCCAGAGGCGAGCACCACGGTGCCGGAGACGCCGAGCACGTCCGAAACACCCAGCGTGTCTGAGACGCCCAGCGTGTCCGATACGCCCAGCGTTTCTGGGACGCCGACCCCGACGGTCACGGCGCCCACGGACACGCCGACCCCATCCGTCACGGTCACGGACACCGGGACCCCGTCCGCGTCCGACGGAGAGCCGATTCCCACGTGCGCGACCCCGTCGGAGACCCCGACGACGGACGGCAGCACGCCGTCGGCCACTCCCAACACGACACCGTCGACCGAGTAGGGCCGCCGCCCACGGTGGCCCGGCGCCTTCAGCGAGCCGGGCCACCACGGCCTCCCTCTGGCAGGGTGTCCCCTTCGCAGGGCCTCCCCTTGCAGTGCACGCACCGTGGTGACCGCTGCCCAGAGCTGCGCGGCCTCGCCCTCGATCGGCCCGTCCAGGCCGCCGAAGCGGGTCCAGGTGAGAAGCTCCGCCGGCGGGCGCGAGCCGGTCCCGGCTGTTTTCGGATGCGGAGGCCGCGGGAGGCGTCCGGATCAGGGGTCAGAGCGTCTTGTAGTCGCCGTCGTGGTACATCAGCGGCACCCCGTCCGACGGCATGCCCAGTGAATGGACGGAGCCCACCACGATCGAGTGGTCGCCGCCGGGATGCACCGCGGTCGTGGTGGCCTCGAGGGTGGCGAGGGCGTCCTTGAACAGCGCCACGCCGAGTTCGCCCCGATAGTGCGGCCACCGGGCGACCTGCCCGTCGATGGGACGTCCGCGGCGGGCAAAGAAGCGCGAAGCCTCCTGCATGGACGCCGGAAGCACCGACACGCCCCAGACACCGGACTCCAGCACGGCGTCGTGGAAGCGCGCGAGTTTCTCCGCGCAGAACAGCACGAGCAGCGGGTCCAGCGACACCGAGGTGAACGAGTTGACGGTCATGGCGTAGTCGATGCTGCCGAGCCTGGTCGTCACGACCGCCACCCCGGTGGCGAACCGTCCGACGGCCTTGCGGTAGGTCTGCTCGTCAATGTGCCGCTCTGCGGGACCTTGGTGCACGAAAGATACTTTATGCGCCTATGTCGAATTCCCTGGAGCCTGCCCACGCAGCAACCACGAACCCCCCGAGGACGGCGACTTCAGGATGGCCACCACGACGGCCGCCATCCCGCCGTACAGGTACACGTACCCGGCGGGCCCGCCAGAGATCACCAGATCGCCCTGGGCGAGCTGGAACGAGAACGGCATCGACACCAGCAGCCACCCGATCGCCGTCACCGACGCCCCGAGCCGCGACCGCATCAGCTTGCCCGCCCCGAGGCAGACCCCGAAGAGCGCGGCCAGCCACCCGATCGCCGCGACCGGGACCGGCCCGACCTGCCATGCCTGAGTGAACCCGCCCACGACGCCCATGACCAGGCCCAGCACGAACAGCATGCCGTAGGCGGCTCCGCCGAGCGCTGACTCGCCCTGGCTGCGTTGCTCCATGCCGCTGAGGTTAGTGGATGCCGGAGAACAGATCGTTCTCGCGGTCAGCTGGTCCGCCGATGCCGCCCGACTCGGCCGGTGGCCCCGGCATCGCGGGCCCTGGCACGCCGCTGGCCAGGATGAAGTGCTCCACGCCCAGCGCCTCCTGGCCGATGTTGTTGGACAGGGCGAACCAGGGCGCGTCGACGGTGATCTGGGTGGCGTGCGCCCGCATGGCCTCCAGCTTGTTGCCGACCCAGGAGCGCGCGTCGACCTCCGTGGTGATCTCCCTGTCGTGGCTGCCGAACGGCACGTCGTCGACGTCCTCGGCGATGAACGTGACGTCCGCCTCGCGCAGCGCCTCGGCGGTGCGCGACATCACGGAGCGGGCGACGGCCGTGTGGTAGAACTTCGCGATCTGCCACGGTTCGCCCTCGCCGAAGCCGGGGGCGGCCGCCAGCTCGAACGCCCGCCGCGCGACGCGATGCGCCTGGATGTGGTCGGGATGCCCGTAGAAACCGTTCTGGTCGTAGGTGACCAGGACCTGGGGACGCACCTCGCGGATCACCTTGACCAGCTCGCCCGCGGCCTCGTCCAGGTCGGCCTGCCAGAAGGCGTTGGGACGGTCGTTGGAGGCGACTCCCATCATGCCCGAATCGCGCCAGCGCCCGGGGCCGCCGAGAAAGCGGTGGTCCTCCACGCCGAGCGCCTGGCACGCGGCGGCCAGCTCGCCGATGCGATACTGGCCGAGGGTGTCGTCGTGATCGGCGGCCAGGTGCGCGAGGTCCGCGGGGATGACCTCGCCCTCCTCGCCGAGCGTGCAGGTCACGAGCGTGACGTGGGCGCCCTCGGCGACGTACTTCGCCATGGTCGCTCCGGTGCCGATCGACTCGTCGTCCGGATGAGCGTGCACGAGCAGCAGCCGTCGGTCCGTCATGAGTCAGAGCGTAACCAATCCCTGGCTGCTGGCAGGATTGGGGCCATGAGTGAGAGTTTCCCGCGCCTGTCTGCCAGGACCCGCCGGTTCACCCTCGGGGTGCCCAGGGGCTTCACGATCTCTCCCGACGGTGGCAGGGTCGTCTTCCTGCGGACACGGTCCGGCTCCGACCCGGTGACCTGCTTGTGGGAACTCGACACGGAAACGCACGTCGAGCGCCTGGTCGTCGATCCGCGCACACTCGACGCCGACGAGGAGAACCTGCCCCCGGAGGAGCGGGCCCGGCGCGAGCGCAGCCGCGAGCAGGCGGGCGGCGTGGTCGGCTACTCCACCGACTCGGCGGTGAGCACGGCCGTGTTCGCCCTGTCAGGCAGCCTGTACGTGACGGAGCTGGCGAGCGGCCTGACGCGGCGGCTGGAGACCGCGGGCGCGGTCATCGACCCCCGCATCTCCCCCGACGGGCGACAGGTCGCCTATGTCACTGATGGCGCGTTCCACGTACAGGGCCTCACGTCCGGCGACGACCGGGCCCTGGCCACGCCCGAGTCCTCCACCGTCACCTACGGGCTGGCCGAGTTCATCGCCTCCGAGGAGATGGACCGGATGCGCGGCCACTGGTGGTCGCCGTCGAGCGACGCGCTCCTGGTCGAGCGGGCCGACGAGGCTCCCGTCCGCACCTGGTACATCGCCGACCCTGCCAACCCCGACCGCCCGGCCTCCGCCCAGCGCTACCCGGCCGCGGGCACGCCGAACGCGGTGACGGAGCTGTTCGTGCTCGGGCTCGACGGGTCGCGGGTGGCCGTCCCGTTCGAGGACGACTACCTCACGACGGCGTCCTGGGACTCGCACGCGCTGTCGATCGTGACCATGTCCCGCGACCAGAAGCGGCTGCGCCTGTTCTCCGTCGATCCGGAGACGGGGGCGTCCACGCTGGTCCGCGAGGACACCGACCCTGCTTGGGTGGACGTCGTCACCGGCGTCCCCGCCCACCTCGACGACGGCTCGCTGGTCTGGGTGGCCTCCGCCGACGGCGGCAACCGCCTGTTCGTCGGCGACCGCGCGGTCACCCCGCCGACCCTGCAGGTGCGCGACGTGCTGGACGTCGACCACGACAGCGTGCTGTTCAGGGCGAGCGGCGACCCCACCGAGATCCAGCTCTGGACCTGGGACGGCAACTCGCTGCTGCCCGTGTCCACCCGGTCCGGGGTGTTCTCGGGGCGGATGTCCGGCGGCGTCGGAGTCCTGACCGAGCAGACGCTCGACGACGAGGGCGTGTCCACCACCGTGGTGCGCCGCGACGGCATGGCGATCCCGATCCCGTCGCTGGCCGAACGGCCCGGCCTCGACCTGCGGGTCTCACTCGGCCGTTCCGGGCGCCGCGAGCTGGCCACGGCCGTGGTGCTCCCGTCCTGGCACGAGCAGGGCTCGCGCAAGCTGCCCGTCCTCATGGACCCGTACGGCGGGCCGCACGCGCAGCGGGTGCTGGCCAGGCGCGGCGGCTACCTGGAGAGCCAGTGGTTCGCTGAGCAGGGCTTCGCGGTCATCGTCGCCGACGGGCGCGGCACCCCAGGCAGGGGCCCCGCGTTCGAGCGGGCCGTGCTGAACGACCTGGCCACCCCCGCCCTGGAGGACCAGATCGACGCCCTGCACGGCGTGGCCGAGCAGTACCCCGACGACCTCGACCTGTCCAGGGTGGCCATCCGCGGCTGGTCGTTCGGCGGCTTCCTGGCCGCGCTGGCGGTGCTGCGCAGGCCGGACGTCTTCCACGCCGCCGTCGCGGGCGCGCCGGTGACCGACTGGCGGCTGTACGACACCTGCTACACCGAGCGCTACCTGGGCCACCCCGACGAGCAGCCGGACGTCTACGACAACTCCTCGCTGTTCGGCGACGCGGCCAAGCTGGAGCGTCCGCTGCTGCTGATCCATGGCCTGGCCGACGACAACGTGGTGGCGGCGCACACGCTGCGGCTGTCGTCCGCGCTGCTGGCGGCGGGGCGTCAGCACAGCGTGCTGCCGCTGTCGGGCGTCACCCACATGACGCCGCAGGAGGTCGTGGCGGAGAACCTGCTGCTGCTCCAGGTCGACTTCCTGAAGCGCTCCCTCGGGGAGTAGGCGGCACGCCGAGCCGGAGTCGCGGGCCGAGCGGGGGCGCGCCGTGCCCCCGCTGCCCGTACCCCCGCTGCCCGTGACGGCCGCGGCTCCCGTGACGGCTGTCCTGCGCCGGTGCTCTCGGACCGTGGGCTGACATCCCCTGGTCTGATCATCGGCCGCGCAGATCCAGACCGTGGGCCGATGTGCGCGGGCACCCCGTTCCGGGATCGTTGCGGCCATGCTCAAGTCAATCGCTCTGGCGCTGGCCCTCGTGAGCTCGGGCGTCCACGCGCAGCAGGCTGCCGGTCCCGACTGGGGCACCTGCCCCGACGACAAGATCGGCATGCAGTGCGCCGATCTCCAGGTGCCGTTGAACTGGCAGAAGCCCGACGGCCGCAAGATCACTCTGAAGCTGGGCCGGCTGAAGTCGACCGGCACCAGCGAGGGGTCCGTCCTGGTGGCGTACGGCGGCCCTGGCGCGCCCGGCATCGGCATGACCCAGCGGCTCGGAGACTGGTGGGCCAAGCTGCGCGAACACATGGACATCGTCACCTGGGACACTCGCGGCTACGGCGAGCAGTTCGGCGGCACCAGCACCGGCCTGCCGTGCACCTGGACCCGCGTCCCCCTGCCCGACTTCCCCGCCGACGACGCCGACTTCGGCAGGCTCTCCGACACCAACCGCGGCTACGCCGAGGCCTGCCGTAACAAAGACCCCGAACTCTTCGCCAACATGAGCTCCGCCGACCACGCCAGAGACATGGAGGCGATCAGGAAGGCGCTCGGCGACGCCGAGCTCAACTTCTACGGCGCCTCCTACGCCGGCTTCTACGCCCAGGCCTATGCGGGCCTCTTCCCCGGCCAGGTCCGCACCATGGTCCTCGACGGCACCTGGAACCACAGCGCGTCCGACTGGAACGCCGAACTGGAGGCGATGGCCAAGAGCAACGAGCAGTTCATCGACCGCTTCTTCACCTGGTGCGCCTCCCACGACTGCCAGGACGTGCCCCGCCTCTGGCGCGGCCTGGTCGCCAGGGCCGACCGCGCGCCGATCCCCGCCAAGTCGGCCGGTATCGCTTACACGGGCCGCGACCTGCAGTCCTTCGTGGTGGCCTCGTCCCGGCAGGGCCCTGACGCGTGGCCGGCCCTGGCCGAGTCGATCCGCAAGGCGAGCAAGGGCGACGCCTCCGGCTTCGTCCCCGCGCGCGGCGCCCGCTACCCCGACCAGACGACGGGCGTCACCGAGTGCGTCGACTGGCCCCGCCCCGCCAAGCGCGCAGACCTTGACGCGACCGTCGCCCGCCTCCGCAAGGTCGCCCCGAACGCGGGCACGGCCAACACCCTGGCAACGGCCGGCCTGGGCTGCATCGGCTGGCCCACCCCGGTCACCAATCCGCCGGCGGCCCTGCCCAAGGGCCTGCCACCGCTGCTCGGCGCAGGGGCCTGGGGCGAGTCCGACGCCGTCGGCCGCGTCGTCGCCCAGGTTCCCGGAAGTTCGGTGGTGTCGTTCGACGGCCCCGGCCACACCCTCTACGGCACCAACCTCTGCGCCCGCGACCACATCAACCGCTACTTCACCGACCGAACTCTCCCCAAGCCGGGCACCAAGTGCTGACCCCAGTCCCTGACCGCTTCGCCGGGGGCTCGGACGGCACGGCGCCGGGGGCGGCAGGGGCGGCAGGGCCTCGACGGTGTCAGGTGCGGGTGGAGGTCGGGGTGCCGTGCCAGCTGCTCCACAGGGCGGCGTAGGAGCCGCCCTCAGCAACCAGCTCGTCGTGCGACCCGAGCTCGCTGATCCGCCCGTCCTCCACCACGGCGACCCGGTCGGCGTCGTGGGCGGTGTACAGGCGGTGGGCGATGGCGATCACCGTGCGGCCGTCGAGCACCGCCGCGAGCGAGCGTTCCAGGTTCCTGGCCGCGCGGGGGTCGATGAGCGAGGTGGCCTCGTCCAGGACGAGCGTGTGCGGGTCGGCCAGCACCAGGCGGGCCAGCGCCAGCTGCTGCGCGTGTGCCGGGGAGATCGTCACGTTGCCCGAGCCGACGACGGTGTCGAGGCCGTCGGGCAGGGCGGCCACCCAGTCGAGGGCGTCCACCGCTTCGAGCGCCTTGCGGACGGCCGCGTCGTCGGCGTCCGGACGGGCGATCAGCAGGTTGTCGCGGAGCGTGCCCTTGAAGACATGGTGCTCCTGGGTGACGAGGGCGACGTGGCCGCGCAGGTCGTCCAGGGGCAGGTCCACGAGGGGCACGCCGCCCACCGACACCACGCCGGTGCGCGGGCCGTGAATGCCGGCGAGCAGCCGTCCGAGCGTCGACTTGCCCGCGCCGGACGGGCCGACCATCGCCAGGCGCTCCCCCGGCCTGACCGTCAGCGACACGCCGTGCAGCACGTCGTGGCCCGCCCGGTAGGCGTAGCGGACGTCGTCGGCCTCCAGCATCTCGCCGGAGGGCCGGTCGGCGGTCGCCTCGCGGTCGTCGGGAACGTTGGCGACGCCGAGCAGCCGCGCCATGGCCGCGCCGCCCACCTGGAGCTCATCGATCCACATGAGGAACCGGTCGAGCGGGTCGATGAGCTGCTGCGCGTACAACGTGGCGGCGGTGACCTGGGCGAGCGTCACCCAGCTGCTGCTGTAGAGCAGGCCGCCGACCAGCAGGGTCGACACGACCGGGATCACGTAGCCGAGCTCCACGGCGGGGTACCACCGCGTGCGCAGCCCGAGCGTGTACCGTTCGGCGGCGTAGGAGCGGCCGATGTCGCGGTCGGTGCGCTCCCTGCGCCGCCGCTGGAGGCCGAGCGCCTCGACGGTTCTGGCACCTTCAACGGTTTCGGCCAGGCCCTCCGTCATGTCGGCGTAGGCGGCGTTCTCGCGCAGGTAGCCGTCGCGGGCCCGGTTCAGGTACCAGCGGCTGGAGATCCAGATGATCGGCGCGGCGATCAGCATGGGCAGCATGAGCAGCGGCCCGACCAGCAGCAGCGCACCGATGGTGATCGCGAAGGTGACCATCGCGATCAGCGTCTCCGGCACGGCGTGCCGGACGGTCCGCGACAGCGAGTCGACGTCGCGGGACGTCCTGGTGATCAGGTCACCCGACCCTGCCCGTTCGACGGTGGAGAGCGGCAGCCCGAGCACCCGGTCCACGAACTCCTCACGCAGCTCGGCGAGCACCTGCTCGCCGAGCGTCGCGGAGGCGAGCACCGCGTACCGGATGAGCACGGACTGGAGCAGCAGGAAGCCGCCGATGCCGAGGATGACGAGGGCGACGTTCACCTGGCCGCCGTCCTGGACGTTCTGCACCAGCGCGCCGAGCTGCCACGGCACGGCCAGCCCGGCGATCGCCGCGAGCCCGTGCAGGGCGAGGGCGAAGGTGAGCTGGCGCGGGTACTTCAGCGTCAGCCGCCTGGCGTAGGCGCGTACCTGCTTCTCGTCTGCGACCGGCAGGATCTCACGAGCCATTCGTCAGTCCTCCCCTCGTGTCACGGTGGCGGCGTATTCGGGCGTGGAGTCCAGCAGGTCGCGGTGCGTGCCTTCGGCGAGCACCCTGCCGTCCTCCACGTAGATCACGTGCTCGGTGCGGTCGAGCACGAGCGGGCTGGTGGTGCAGACCAGCGTCGTACGTCCGGCGCGGGCCTTGGCCAGCCGCTCGGCGACGCGCGCCTCGGTGTGGGCGTCGACGGCGCTGGTGGGCTCGACCAGGATGAGCACCTCGGGGTCGGCGAGCAGGGCGCGGGCCAGCCGCAGCCGCTGCTGCTGGCCGCCGGAGAACTCGCGCCCGGCCTCGGCCACCTCGGCGTCGAGGCCGTCGGGCAGCGCTTCGACGATGTCCTCGGCGCAGGCGTTCCGCAGCGCCTGGCGCAGCTGCTCGTCGGAGGAGCCGCCGCGGACGTCCAGCTCGTCGCGGAGCGCGCCGGTGAACAGGCGGGCGGCGTTGTCGGCGACCAGGATGCGCGAGCGGACCTCGTCGATCGGCAGCGTGGCCAGGTCGACGGGGCCGAAGGTGACGTCGCCGTCGGCGTAGCGGCCGAGCCGGTCGGCGATGGCGATGGCGTCCTCGGGGGCACTGGCGGCGACGGCGGTCAGCATGCCGGGCTGGACGGTGACACCGCTGTAGGAGTCGCGCAGCACCCCGCCCTCGCTGGCGCCGGCGCCGCCGGAGACCTCGGGCTCGATCGTCAGGATGCGCACCACGCGGCGGGCGGCCACGTGCCCCTTGGTCAGCTTGTCGGCCACCTCGGTGAGCGTGCGCATCGGGCCGATCAGGAAGACCGCGTAGCCGTAGAAGGCGACGAGCTGGCCCGCAGTGATCTCGCCCCCGATGGCGAAGGACGCGCCGATGCCGGTGACGACCGCGATGAGCACGCCGGGCAGCAGGATCTGCGCCCCTTCGAGCATCGACTCGACCCTCGACACGCCGACGCCCGCGAACCGCACCCGCTGCGACTCCTCGCGGTAGCGGTCGGCGAACACCTGCTCGCCGCCGATGCCGCGGAGCACCCGCAGCCCGGCGACGATGTCGGCGGACCTGGTGGACAGGTCTCCGGTCAGATCACGCTGTTCCTTCTGCCGCTTGTGCAGGGGTTTGAGGAGCGGCGCGATGGCGACGGCCATGAGCGGGACACCGAACAGCACCATCAGCCCGAGCGGCAGCGACGTCGAGATGAGGATCACGGTGACGACGATGATCGCTACCACGGAGCCGGTGCCGCGCAGCAGGACGTCCATGGAGCTGCCGATGTGCGCGATGTCGGAGTTGCCGACGCTGACGACCTCGCCGGTCGACAGCCGCTTGGGCAGCGTCGCGCCGAGCCGGGCGGCCTGCCGCGTGGTGACCTGGACGGTCCGGTACGCGGCGGACAGCCAGTTGAAGACGGCCATCCGGTGCCGCAGGATCCCGGTGGCGGCCTGCACCAGGCCGAGCGCGAACAGGATCGCCGACCAGGTGATCAGCGCCCGGGTGTCCTTGGCGGTGACGGCGTCGACGCCCTTCCCCAGCACGGCCGGCACCAGCGCCTGCACCAGCCACCACACGGTCGCGTAGCCGATGCCCATCAGGAGGGCGGGCGCCTGGCTGCGGGCATTCCACCACAAATAGCGCAGCGGGCTGCGGATGTCGGGCACGCCGGGATCGGCTTCAGGAAGGGAGCGCATAGCTCGTCAAGGTTGACTGAGCGCTGACTGGCCGGGCAAATGATTTTCCGGCCTGAAGGCGCGCCCGACGGATCCATCCGCGTGCCGCGTCTGACGGCCGTCCGGCGGGTGTACGGCCTGTTCACCATGGGTCGCGACGGCCCGGACCGCCCGTCAGGGCGACGCGGCCCGCGCCCGGCCGCGCGGCCCACTGGACGCGGGCGGTCAGACCTTCGTAGCCGCAGAGGAAGCCCATCCCGATCACCCCCGGAACGCGACCTTGGCCCCGAGGGGTGACTCACCCCGATGGCGTCCGGAACGCGGCCTCTGCACCGATCGGATGCTGTTTCCGCATGCACCGCGCGTCAGGTAACGTCCGGCTCTCCGGTGCGCCAGAATCGGTCTCTGTGGAGCACGGGTACACCAACAGCACGGTCGGCGACGGCGCTCTGGTCGTCAAGTGTTACCAGGGCCCCGACGCGGCGACGCGGCTGCGCACCGAGAGCAGGTTCCTGCGCAGGCTGCGCGGGCGGCTGCCGGTGCCGCGCGTGCACGAGGTCACCGCGACCAGCGTGACCACCCGCTTCGTCCGCGGCGCGCACGGCCAGGACCTCCTGGACGAGGGCCGCGCGGTCGAGGTCCTGGAAGGCTGTGGTCGTACCCTGGCCCGCATCCACAGGCTGGGGATCGTCCACGGCGACTACGGCCCCCAGAACCTTCTCTTCGATCCGGCCACCTTCGAGACGGCCGCCATCCTCGACTGGGAGTGGGCCCACCCCGGCACGCCGGTCGAGGATCTCGCCTGGTGCGAGTGGATCGTCCGCACCCATCACCCCGGACACGTGCCGCTGCTGCCGCGCTTCTTCAGCGCCTACGGCGACCCCGTCCCCGGGTGGCCGGAGCGCCACGCCGCGATGCTCGCCCGCTGCCGCGCCCTCCTCGACTTCACCAGCAGCTGGGAGCCAGGCGGCGAGGGCGAGAAACTCTGGCGCGGACGTCTCGACGCGACCGCCGCCTGGGCGTCCACACCCGACGACCACACCTGACGACACCCGCGCACCGACCCCTGCGAAGCACCCGAGCCTGACGGAACCCGCACGCCGCACCCGACCTGCCTGAGCCCGGCGAAACCCGTGACGCCGCATCCAACCCGCACCAAACCCGACAAAACAGCCGAACCGGCCCCGGCAGACCGCGTGCACCGGATCTCCACATCGGCGCCGCAGGACCTGCACACCGATCTGTTTGACTGCCCGCATGGCCACCATCGACTACCTCGACCAGCTCGCCGCCAGCGCCCCCGGACGGGCCTACAAGCAGGACGTCCTCGCAGCCCTGGACCTCCAGCCGGGTCAGACCGCGCTCGACATCGGCTGCGGCCCGGGAACCGACCTGGCCGACCTCGCGGCGGGCGTCACCCCGACCGGTTCGGTGATCGGGCTCGACCACGACCTGGTCATGGTCGACCAGGCCCGTGCCCGGCTGGCCGCGTCCCCGAACGTCGAGGTGCGGGTCGGGGACGCGCACGCCATGCCGCTCGACGACGGGACCGTGGACCGGGCGCGCGTGGACCGGGTGTTGCAGCATCTGGCCGATCCGGTGCGGGTGATGGCCGAGTTCGGCAGGGTCGCGCGTCCCGGCGCCAGGATCGTGATGGCGGAACCCGACTGGGACGGCCTGCTCATCGACTCCCCCGACCTGTCGCGCAGCCGGGCCCTCACCCGGTACGTCACCACCGAGGTGATCAGGAACCCCGACATCGGCCGCAGCCTCGCCCGGCTGGCCACCCGGGCAGGTCTGACCGTCCGGTCCGTCACCGCAGTGACCCCCGTGATCAGCGACTTCGACACGGCCGACCAGCTCTTCGGGCTCCGCCGCACGACGGCCAGAGCCGTGGACGCCGGCTACCTGGACACCAACGCGCCCGCCTGGCTGGACAGACTCGCCTCGGAGCCGTTCCTGGCCAGCTGCACGATCTTCATCGCCGTCGCCGAAGCCTTCTGATGGCGCACGCTGGGATGCCCAGTGGATATCCTCCACGGCTCGGCGCGTTAGTGATAGCTGCAACGATCATAGTTGTAGCTATCATTCCGACGGGGTGACCAGGGGCTCCCCGAGGTCGAGCAGTGTGGGCAGTTCGACCAGCAGGACGTCCCCTCTGCGGCGAGCGGCGCTGACCAGCTCGGGTTGAAAGCCCTCCATCGAGAAGAGCGCCAGGATGGCGCGGCTTGTCTCGTGTCCGTGCTGGTCGAGAAGCGCCTTGAGGCCGTCGAGCCGGTCGAGGTCCGCTACTCCGCGCCTGGTGAGCGTCGCTTTGGCCTCGCCGATGAGGCTGATGACCCCGCGCCCCGACCTGATGTCCAGGGCGACGACGTCGATCTCGTGCTTGGCCTGCCCGTTCCTGTCGTTGACCACGGTGGAGGTGACCTGCCCGGCGCTTCCTCGAAGGGACGGGTTCGCCTGACTGCGCAACCAGTCGCGGGCACACTCCTCGAAGTGCGGACCGAGGACGCGGGAGACGAACGTGGCCTGGGCGCGGCGCCACGCCTCTGCGGACCGCCCCGTTTCGACCAGATCTCGCTGCGGGACGGTGATCAGGTTGTGGAACCGCACGATGGGATCAGCGACTGTGATCACTGGTCGCCGCTCCCACAGCGGGTCGCTCTCGTAGCGCAGGTACCCAGCGCTGACCAGTGCGTTGATGGGACGGACCAGTGCCGACCGTCCTTGCTCCAGCAGCGCACCGATCTTCGCGGGGCTGGTCGCGCCGTTCGCGACGGCGTTGATGATCGCGTAATGCAGCGCGCTTCCGGTGAAACGCGGGTCTTCACGCAGGAGATACTCCGCCTCACTCCCGGAGTAGAGCGCCTGACTCAGGTCCAGGGCGGTGGCGGCCACCCAGGAGTCCAGCTCTGCCAGCCTCCGCGGCGCGGGCACGTTGGCCAGGTTGCGATAACCGGGAGAGCCTCCATAGATCGCGTGTACCCGCAGAGCGACCGACGGATCGCCGATCCCCCAGTGGATCGCCGTGGTGGCCAGGTCGAACGGGTGCAGGTGAAGATCGATCGCAGCCCGGCCACGCAACGCCTTGGTGCCTGACAGCAGCTCGTTCATCACCGACATCGCCGACCCGCACACGATCACCCGCCCACCTTCGTGCCCGTGCCCGGCCTGCGACTGGTCGTAGAGCAACTGCAGCAGACCGGGGATCTCGGGCGAATGAGCCATCCAGTACGGCAGCTCGTCGATCACCAGTAGCCCAGACGTCCCACTATGGCGGGCGGTCAGCTCGATGGCCGTGGCCAGAAGGGTTTCCCAGTCGGAGTCGCCGACGAGCTCGGCGCCGATGCCCGCGTAACGCGCTATGTCCGCAGCGAAGCGGCGCCTCGCGGCGACCACTCCCTCCTCGGCCACCGCCGACACGTAGAGACCCCCTCTGGCTTCGGCGAGCGCGCGCAGCAGGTAGCTCTTGCCCACCCGACGGCGTCCGGACACGACACCAAGGCGCAGGTGCGGATCCGGATGCTCCACGAACTGGGCAAGCGCGCTCCACTCAGCGTCGCGGGCCAACACTCGACTAGGTTTGCGCACGGATGACTCCTCATTAGTACGTTGACAAACATACTAATCAGGTAACGCCCGGCAGCTTGCGCGCATGTGCGGCCCCGGACATCATGCGCACGGACTGTCAGCCGCGCCAGCCGACCTTGTCGACGATGACGGCCTTGAGCAGGCTGCCCCAGCCGATGATCTGGCCGCCGTAGCCCGGTGGCACCCCGGCACCAGCGGTGCGTATCGGAGGCACCACAATGGCGCGCCTGATCATCGACCGCTCGTGGCGAGCACCCGGGGACCCGGCGCGCCGAAACGCGTTCCGGCGCGCCGGGGGACGATCCAGTAGTAGACCCAGGTGCCGCGCACAGTCGACCAGACCGGCCTGGGCGCAGCGGTTTCAGGTGGTAGGAGATCGTCGAGCGGTGCTGCGTGCAGTTGCTATGCGGGATGCTCGTGCTCGGAGGACGGATGCGGCGCACTCCAGATGCTGCGCAGTGGTCGCATGCCGTCCTCGACGTAGTCGGCGATAGGGCGGTTGGCGCCGTCGAGGTACCACTGCTCGAGTGCGGCGAAGTAGCCGAAGGCGAGGGCGTTCGCGATCACGCGAGCCTGCGTTTCGTTCACCTCTCCAGTCGCCGCGATCAGCGGTGCGATCCGCTGGCCGGCGCGGTCGAGGGTGGCGCAGACGGCCATGCGCACCGATGGCTCGGCGAAGAAGTAACGGACCCTGCGCCACGGGCTCCTCTCGGCCTGAGGGCCTTCGCCTGCGTCGTCCGGGCCGGATCTGCCCTTTGACGGGGATTCGTAGGCACGGACGGCCTGCAGCAGGCTGCCGACGGGATCGCCGGGGTCCAGGATGCTTTCGAGCGCCTCCGGGCTCATGCTGTCGAACTCGACGTCGGTGACCACGATCCCTTCCTTCGTGCCGAAGATGCGGTACACCGACGACGGCGAGACCTCGGCCGCCGCCGCGATCTCCTCGATCGTGACTGCGCCGAACCCTCTCTCGTCGAACAGGTCGAGGGCGCGTTCCTGGATGGCGCGCATGGCCTTGAGTCGCCAGCGCTCACGAAGCCCGCTCATGCGGAGCATCGTATCAGAAAGTCACTCTCTCAAGCATGTTGCTGCCGTTGAGGCATTGACTGTCTGAAAACAGGACCCTAGAGTCACCTGCTAGAGACAGTGACTGTCTCGTTTGGTGGCGGCAAGCGGGCGATCTTGACCTGCGGCCGTGCACGCACGCCCGCGGGCCCGATGACGCGCTGACGCCTCCCCCCTGCCACCGGCCCCGACCTGACCTGGAAGGACTCATGCCATGACGACGCTGAAGCAGAGATCGCGCAACCGGACCGTGTTGGCGATGATGTACATCGGAGCAGGACTCACCGCGATCGCCGCCCTGTTTCCGTTCATCGACCGAGCAACCACGACCGTCTTGGCGGACCACATCAAGGCGGGCTATCCGGCCTACGAGCCCGGCGCGATCGAGGCCGCTGTCACCGCGTATCTGATCATCCTGTCCGCGGTCGGGGTGCTGGGGCTCCTCGGCTGGACGGGCACGATCTGGGCGGCCCGCTCCGGCAAGCGCTGGACTTCCTGGCTGGCGATCGGGCTGCTCGCGATCGCGCTCTGCATCGCGATCGCCGCGTTGACGATCCAGGACACCTCGGGTGATGTCGGTCTGGCGCCGCTGCTGGGCTGGCTGCTGGTCCTTCCGTGCGTTCCCGGTCTCGTCGCGGTCGCGCTGTGGAGAAGGGCGGGATGACCAACGGCTCCATGGTGGCGCGGAGCATCGGCCGCGCCGTGGCACGCGCAGTCGCGGCGCTCAAGCGTGCGATGTATCGAGGAGGGCGGCCGAACGCGCCCATGCGGCTGATGAACCGGCTTGACGTCCTGGTGTATGGGGCTCGGTGGCTGTCACCACGCCATGCCGCCGTCTTGAAGGTGGTGGGGCGCCGCAGCGGGAACATCACATCGGTCCCGGTCGCGGTCACCCACTACCGCGGCGCCGAGTTCCTCGTCTCGATGCTCGGGCCGGACGTGAGCTGGGTGCGCAACGTCCAGGCCGCGGGCGGCAAGGCCGCGCTCCACCGCCAGGGGCGCGAGTTTCCCATCCTGCTCGAGGAGATCCCGTCCGAGCATCGGGCCGAGATCCTGCGCCGCTACCTTGCCGCCGCGCCTGGTGCGCGGCCCCACCTGAGGCTGGGGCCGACGGCGCCGCTGTCGGAGTTCCACCGGATCGCGCCCTGGCACCCCGTCTTCCGTATCCATGAGCGCCCCGTTCACGTCCACACGTGAGAGGTTCAGGCCGGACCGGCATCCTCTGCGAAGTACGGCAGGACCATCTCGACCAGCGCGGTAACGTCGGCGTCGACCATCGGCTCGCCGGTCATGCCCATCCGGTGGAGCAGGGTTCCGACGACGACGTCGATGAAGAACAGGACCCGGTTCTCCGGCTCGCCGAGCGCGTCCTGGAGCGCGATCCGGTAGGGGTCCTGCAACCGCGTGGACAGGATCTCGCGCAGCTCGGGGTCGCTGACGGCGTCACTGAAGACGCCGGCGAACGCGTCACCCACCCCGGGCTCGCCGATCTTGGCCGCGATCCACCGAATGGCCGAGGACATGAGCTCGGCCCGGCTGGCGCCCTCCAGCGGCACCGGGCCGAACGCGTCCAGGAGGCAGGCCACGATCAGCGCGCCCTTGGACGGCCAGCGACGGTAGATCGTCGTCTTGGCGATGCCGGTCGCGGCGGCGATGCGGTCGACGGTGGCACGCGCGTAGCCGAGCTCGTGGACAGTGCTCAGCGTCGCGGCGAACACCACGGCGTCGACGCCGGAGCGCGGGCGACCGGGCGGCCGGGCGGATGCGGTCGAAGTCATACCCTCACGATACCGATTTGCGCTACCTTGAGTATCGAAACCTCTAGTAGCGAAACTGGTCGAGCAAGGAGAAGACGTGAGTGACATCACCGGTACGGCGTTCCCGCAGGTGGCTCCGGGAGGGGTGCCGGACTGGTCGGCGATGAAGGCTGAGGACCTGCTCGCCTACCGCGAGGCAGAGAACCGCAGGCGGTCCTCCCCCCAGGCGCGGGCGATCACCGGAGAGCCGGATCCCGGCGCCACGATCGAGTGGCAGGAAGTGGCGCTGCCCGACCGCGACCTCCCGGTCCGGGTCTACCGGCCGGTGGGCGCCGACCGGGCCGACCTGCCGCTCGTGCTCCACGTGCACGGCGGCGGCTTCGTCGGTACGGCGGTGCAGTGCGACTGGGTCAACAGCCACCTCGCCGCCCAACTGCCCGCGCTCGTCGTCTCCGTCGAGCACCGCCTCCTCGCCCCGGACACCCCGCTGTCGGCCGCCGCCGCCGACGGCTGGGACGCACTGCAGCACATGCTGCAGCACGCCGCTCAGTGGGGCATCGACCCGGCACGGACCGCCGTCTTCGGCGAGAGCTGCGGCGCGCTGATCAGCGCCCTGTCCGCCATCCGGGCCAGAGACGCCGGCCTGCACCTGCGGGCGCAGGTGCTGGTCAACCCCGCCGTCGACGTGACCGAGACGATGTTCGACCACGCCTCGATCACCCAACACGCCGACACCCCGACCCTCGCCGTGCCGCAGCTACGGCTCTTCCACCGGCTCGCCGTACCGCCGGGCGCCGATGCTCGCGCGCTGTCGCCCCTGTACGCCGACGACCTGAACGGGCTGGCCCCAGCGCTCGTGGTGCTGCCGACCGACGACCCGGTGGCCGACCACGGGCGCCGTTACGCCGAACGACTGCAAGCGGCCGGGACGCCCGTACGGCTCGCCGAATACCCCGAAACGGGCCACGCCTTCCTCAGCATGCCGGGCCTGGTGCCGCAGGCCAAGGCCGCAGGGGCGGAGATCCTGGAATTCCTCCGAGAAGCCCTCACCGCCTGACGGCCCCGGCCTGCCGGCTCCGTGGACGACGGCGCGCCCGGATGCGCCGTAGGCGTGAACGGGCGCAGGTTGGCGCCGGGGGCGGGAGTGCCCATGGATGAAAGTTTCGGGGCCGCACAGCGTGGCTGCGCGGCCCCGGGAAGGCTACTTGGCGTTGGCCTTGAGGTAGTCGCTGTTCATCTGGGCGATGGCGTCCAGGGGGATGCCCTTGGGGCAGACGGCGGTGCACTCGCCGGTGTTCGTGCAGCCGCCGAAGCCTTCCAGGTCCATCTGGTCCACCATGGCCTTGGCGCGGGTGAGGCGCTCGGGCTGGCCCTGCGGCAGCAGGCTGAGGTGGGTGATCTTGGCCGCGGTGAAGAGGGACGCCGAGCCGTTGGGGCAGGCGGCGACGCAGGCTCCGCAGCCGATGCAGGTGGCCGCGTCGAAGGCGTCGTCCGCGTCCTCCTTGCGCACGGGGACGCTGTGCGCGTCGGGGGCCGAGCCGGCGGGGACGGAGATGAAGCCGCCCGCCTGGATGATGCGGTCGAAGGAGCTGCGGTCGACCACGAGGTCCTTGACGACGGGGAAGGGCGCGGCTCTCCAGGGTTCGATGGTGACGGTGGCGCCGTCCTCGAAGTGGCGCATGTGGAGCTGGCAGGTCGTGGTGGCCCGCTGCTCGCCGTGCGCGACGCCGTTGATGACCATGCCGCACATGCCGCAGATGCCTTCGCGGCAGTCGTGGTCGAAGGCGACGGGGTCGTCGCCTTCGAGGATGAGCCGCTCGTTCAGCACGTCGAGCATCTCCAGGAAGGACATGTCAGGCGACACTTCCTCAACCTGATAAGTCACCATTCGTCCGGAATCTGTCGGACCGCTCTGGCGCCAGACCTTAAGGGTCAGGTTCACTTGTAACTCCGCTGGGTCATCTTGACGTACTCGTACTCGAGCGGTTCCTTGTGCAGCACCGTCTCACCGGACTCCGTGCGCTCCCACGCCGAGACGTGCGCGAAGTGCTCGTCGTCGCGCAGGGCCTCGCCGTCGGCGTCCTGCGACTCGGCGCGGAAGTGGCCGCCGCAGGACTCGGTGCGCACCAGCGCGTCCAGGCACATGAGCTCGGCCAGGTCGAAGAAGTCCGCGACCCGCCCGGCCTTCTCCAGGACCTGGTTGAGCTCCTCGGCCGTCCCGGAGACCTTGACGTTCTGCCAGAACTCCTCGCGCAGCTCGGGGATGCGCTCCAGGGCCTTGCGCAGCGACTCCTCGGTGCGCTCCATGCCGCAGTAGTCCCACATGAGCTTGCCCAGCTCGCGGTGGAAGGAGTCGGGGGTGCGGGTGCCGTTGACGGCCATCAGCCGGTCGATCTTGGACCGCACCTTGATCTCGGCCTCGGCCACGGCCTCCTCGTCGACCTCCCCGAACGGCCCGGCCGCCAGGTAGTCGCCGAGCGTGGTGGGCAGCACGAAGTAGCCGTCGGCCAGGCCCTGCATCAGCGCGGACGCGCCCAGCCTGTTGGCGCCGTGGTCGGAGAAGTTGGCCTCGCCGATGACGAACAGCCCGGGGATCGTGGACTGCAGGTCGTAGTCCACCCACAGCCCGCCCATCGTGTAGTGGACGGCCGGGTAGATGCGCATCGGCAGCTCGTACGGGTTCTCGCCGGTGATGCGCTCGTACATCTCGAAGAGGTTGCCGTACTTCTTCTCGACGGCGTCCCTGCCCAGGCGGTTGATGGCGTCGGCGAAGTCGAGGTACACGCCGAGCCCGCCGGGGCCGACGCCGCGGCCCTCGTCGCAGACGTTCTTGGCGGCGCGGGACGCGATGTCCCGGGGAACCAGGTTCCCGAAAGCCGGATAAATCCGCTCCAAGTAGTAGTCGCGCTCGTCTTCCGGAATGTCCCCGGGAGCGCGGTCGTCGCCCTTGCGCAGCGGCACCCACACGCGTCCGTCGTTGCGCAGCGACTCCGACATCAGCGTCAGCTTCGACTGGTACTCGCCGGAGACCGGGATGCAGGTCGGGTGGATCTGCGTGTAGCACGGGTTGGCGAAGTACGCGCCGCGCTCGTGGGCCCGCCAGATCGCCGTGGTGTTGCACCCCTTGGCGTTCGTCGACAGGTAGAACACGTTGCCGTACCCGCCGGACGCGAGCACGACCGCGTCGGCCATGTGCCGCTCGATCTCGCCGGTCACCATGTCGCGGACGATGATCCCGCGAGCCCGCCCGTCGGAGACGATCAGGTCGAGCATCTCGTGCCGGGTGTGCATGGTCACGGTCCCGGCCGCGATCTGCCGCTCCAGCGCCTGGTACGCGCCGAGCAGCAGCTGCTGGCCCGTCTGGCCGCGGGCGTAGAACGTCCGCGACACCTGCGCGCCGCCGAAGGAGCGCGTGTCGAGCAGCCCGCCGTACTCACGGGCGAACGGGACGCCCTGCGCGACGGCCTGGTCGATGATGTTCACCGAGACCTCGGCCAGCCGGTAGACGTTGGACTCGCGGGCGCGGAAGTCCCCGCCCTTGACCGTGTCGTAGAACAGGCGGTAGACGCTGTCGCCGTCGCCGCGGTAGTTCTTCGCGGCGTTGATCCCGCCCTGCGCGGCGATCGAGTGCGCGCGCCGGGGCGTGTCCTGGTAGCAGAAGGACGTGACGTTGTATCCCAGCTCGCCCAGGGTCGCGGCGGCGGACCCGCCCGCGAGCCCGGTGCCGACCACGATCACGTGCAGCTTGCGCTTGTTGGCCGGGTTCACCAGTTTGGCGCCGAACTTCCGCTTCTCCCAGCGCTCCTCGATGGGTCCGGCGGGAGCCTTGGCGTCGTGGATCTCCGACCCCTCGGTGTACTTCACTTGACCACTCCGAACGTGATGGCGAGAGGCGGGGCGAGGAACCCGATGACCAGGACGGCGGAGACCAGCGCGGCGGTCCCCTTCAGCACCCGGTACCGGTTGCGGTTGGCCCAGCCGAGCGTCTGGAAGGCGCTCCAGATGCCGTGCCGCAGGTGCAGGCCGACCATGACGACGGCCACGAGGTAGATGACCGTCACCCACCAGCGCGACGCGGCGAACCCGGCGATCATGCGGTCTGCCGGGGCCGAGTCGAACCCCTTCGGGTTCACCACGCCGAAGGTGAGGTCGAGCAGGTGCCAGATCAGGTAGAGCAGGATGGTGATGCCGCCGAACCGCATGATGTGCGTCACGTAGCCGGTGGCCTGCGACTTCTTGGCCACGTACTTGACCGGCCTGGCGTGGTGGGCGCGGCGCGCGAGCGAGATCGCCGCCCACATGTGCAGGACGACCGAGGCGACCAAGACGATCTCCACGATCGTCAGCACGGTCCGGTAGGGCGCGATGGGCTCAAGGAGGGTCCGCAGCGCTTCGGCGTACTCGTTGAACGAGTCGCGTCCCAGGAAGATCTTGAGGTTGCCCAGCATGTGGAGGACGAGGAAGAGCACCATCACGGCGCCCGTGACCGCCATGAGGGCTTTCTTGCCGTTCGACGAGCCCAGGAACCTGTCCGGCTTCTTGGGCGTTGGCACCTTCGCCGGAGAAGGCCCCTTGGGGGTGGAAACAGGTGCGGTCGAGGCACCGCGCTCTATCGTGGCTGTCACATCTCTCGACGCTAGATATACAGCGATGATCCGTCCAAGTCATGACGGGCCTGGTTTCCATAGCCATCAGCTATGATGCTTGGTTTGTACGGCTGGCATAAAGAAAACCAGTCAGCCAGTGCGAGGAAAATCACATGCAGTTGCAGCAACTTTCCTACTTCGTCGCAGTGGCGGAGACCAGGCACTTCACCCAGGCGGCCGAGCGGATGCGGGTCGCGCAGCCGTCCCTGAGCAAGCAGGTCAAGGCGCTGGAGACCGAGCTGGGCGCGCGGCTGTTCTCCCGCGCGCGCGGGAACGTGACGCTCACGCCCGCCGGCGAGGCCCTGCTGCCGCTGGCCCGCCGGATGCTGGCCGACGCCGACACGGCCAGGCAGGAGGTCGCCGAGCTGGCCGGGCTGCGCAAGGGCAGGGTCCGGCTCGGCGCGACGCCGTCGCTCTGCGCCGGGCTGCTGGCCGACGCCCTGGCCCGCTTCCACCGCGACTATCCGGGCGTCGAGCTGCTGGTGGAGGAGGGCGGCTCCCGCGACCTGGTGCGCGCCCTGGCCCGTGGCCAGCTCGACATGTCGCTGATCATCATGCCGCTGCAGAGCGACGACCCCTCGCTGGTGACCGAGGAGATCCTGCGCGAGAACCTCGTCGTGGTGGCCCCCTCGCACGAGCGGCTCCGCAAGCCGTACCTGCGCATCGAGGACCTGCGCGGCAGGCCGATGGTGATGTTCAGGCGCGGCTACGACCTGCGCGAGGCGACTCTGGCCGCCTGCCGCCAGGCCGGGTTCGAGCCGACGCTCGCGGTGCAGGGCGGCGAGATGGACGCGGTGCTGCGGTTCGTGGAGGCGGGCCTGGGCGTGGCCGTGGTGCCGTCCATGGTGCTCGACGGGCGTCCGGGGCTGACCGGCACGCCGCTCGCGCCGCCCGGCCTGAGCCGGACGATCGCGCTGGCCCACCGCAAGGACGTGGAGCCGACCAGGGCGGCGCAGGCGTTCCGGGCCACCCTGCTGGCCTTCACGGTCGAAGCCGGTCACGAGGGCACGCTTCCCCAGGGGGTCGAGCTCATCGCAGAATGAGCGACCAAGGTCTGAGAGGCCCTAGGTGACGGCGAACCTCTCCGGACGAGCCACCACCCGCTGCACGCCAACGCGTACGTCGCCAAACCGGTGGATTTCGAGCAGTTCATCCGAGTTGTACGACAGATAGATGATTTTTTCGTAACCATTGTCAAACGTCCAAGTCAAGGACTGCCCTTCTGATTGGCGGACGTGACAGGAATCACATGCAGTCCTCGAAAAAGTGAGTGACCCGGCTCACAAATCCGGATGCGGTCGTCGTAACGTATCCCCCACCAAAGCGCGCGCCTGAGCGGAGACGACACCCGCCGCACGCGCACCCAAGCGAACGACCCGGACCCCGAGCGAGCAGGGTCCGCGGGAGGTGGAGAGGTCCGCGATGACCCAGACGACGCCCGACGCTCCGGCCAGAAGGCAGCGCGCGCAAGTCAAGGTGCGAACGCTGCGCACCGACAGATGGTGGCTGGCCCCGCTGCTCACGTTTCTCGGGCTCAGCTCGTTCCTCGTCTACGGCGTGTGGGCGATCATCGACAAGAGCTTCTATATCGATCCGTACATCGCCCCGTTCTCGTCGCCCTGCCTGGCAGAGGCGACCTGCCCCGAGGGGGCCAGGCTGTTCGGCTGGGCGCCGCTCGGCGACTGGTACACGCTGCCGCCGGGGCTGCTGATCCTGGGGCTGCCCGGCGGGTTCCGGCTGACCTGCTACTACTACCGCAAGTCCTACTACCGGTCGTTCTGGCTGTCGCCGCCCGCCTGCGCCGTACAGGAGCCGCACGGCAAGTACTCCGGTGAGACCCGGTTCCCGCTGATCATCCAGAACATCCACCGCTACTTCTTCTACGCGGCGATCGTGATCGGCGCCATCCTCAGCTACGACGCGATCCTGGCGCTCGTCCACAAGCCGCTCGGGCTGGGCAGCTGGATCCTGCTGCTGAACGCCGTCCTGATCGTCGCCTACACGCTGTCGTGCCACTCGTGCCGGCACATCACGGCCGGACGGCTCAACCACTTCTCGCGCCACCCGCTCCGCTACCGGGCCTGGACGTTCGTCTCGAAGCTCAACGCCAAGCACCAGCCCCTCGCGTGGGCGTCGATGTTCTCCGTGATGGGCGCCGACCTCTACGTCCGCCTGGTCGCCAAGGGCATCATCGCCTTCCCGTACGCGTAAGGACCACCTTCAGTGTCAGTGGAAAATCTCAACACAGAGCGTCACGAATACGACGTCGTCGTCATCGGCGCCGGCGGAGCCGGGCTGCGGGCCGCGATCGAGGCCAGGCAGCAGGGCAAGCGCACCGCCATCGTCTGCAAGTCGCTGTTCGGCAAGGCCCACACGGTCATGGCCGAGGGCGGCGCCGCCGCGGCGATGGGCAACGTCAACCCCGACGACAACTGGATGGTGCACTTCCGTGACACCATGCGGGGCGGCAAGTTCCTCAACAACTGGCGGATGGCCGAGCTGCACGCCAAGGAGGCTCCCGACCGGGTCTGGGAGCTGGAGGCCTGGGGCGCGCTGTTCGACCGCACCAAGGACGGCAAGATCAGCCAGCGGAACTTCGGCGGCCACGAGTACCCACGGCTGGCGCACGTGGGCGACCGCACCGGGCTGGAGCTGATCCGCACGCTCCAGCAGCGCGTCGTCGCGCTCCAGCAGGAGGACTACGAGACGCACGGCGACTACGAGGCCTACATCAAGGTCTTCGCCGAGTGCACGATCACCAGGCTGCTCAAGGACGGCGACCGGATCGCGGGCGCGTTCGGCTACTGGCGCGAGTCCGGAAATTTCGTGCTTTTCGACTCGCCGACCGTGGTGCTGGCCACCGGCGGCATCGGCAAGTCCTACGTCGTCACCTCGAACTCCTGGGAGTACACCGGCGACGGCCACGCCCTGGCCCTGCTGGCCGGCGCGAACCTGATCAACATGGAGTTCATCCAGTTCCACCCCACCGGGATGGTCTGGCCGCCGTCCGTGCGCGGCATCCTCGTCACCGAGTCGGTACGCGGCGACGGCGGCGTCCTGCGCAACTCCGAGGGCGAGCGCTTCATGTTCAAGTACATCCCCGAGGTGTTCAAGGACAAGTACGCCACCACCGAGGAGGAGGGCGACCGCTGGTACACCGACCAGGCCAACAACCGCCGCCCTCCGGAGCTGCTGCCGCGTGACGAGGTGGCCCGCGCGATCAACGCCGAGGTCAAGGCCGGGCGCGGCTCACCGCAGGGCGGCGTCTTCCTGGACGTCTCCACCCGCCTCCCCGCCGAGGAGATCAAGAAGCGGCTGCCGTCCATGCACCACCAGTTCAAGGAGCTGGCCGACGTCGACATCACCGCCGAGCCCATGCAGGTCGGGCCGACCTGCCACTACATCATGGGCGGTGTCGAGGTCGACGCCGACACCGGCGCGGCGGCCGTGCCGGGCCTGTTCGCGGCGGGCGAGGTCTCCGGCGGCATGCACGGCTCCAACCGGCTGGGCGGCAACTCCCTGTCCGACCTGCTGGTCTTCGGACGGCGCGCCGGCGCGGGCGCGGCGGCCTACGTCGACGGCCTCGCCTCCCGCCCCCAGGTGGCCCAGGACTCCGTGGACGAGGCCAAGGCCGAGGCGCTGGCGCCGCTCGACCGTTCCGGTGAGAACCCCTACGAGGTCCACCACGAGCTCCAGCGGACGATGAACGACCTGGTCGGCATCATCCGCAGGGCGACGGAGGTGTCCGAGGCCCTGGAAGTGGTGGAGAAGCTCAAGGAAAGGGTCAAACTGGTCGGCGCGGCCGGCTCGCGCATCTACAACCCGGGTTGGCATCTGGCTCTCGACCTGCGCAACATGGTGTTGGTCTCGGAGTGCGTGGCCCGCGCAGCGCTGCTGCGCGAGGAGAGCCGCGGCGGGCACACCCGCGACGACTTCCCGGGCATGAACCCCGAGTGGCGGCGCAAGCTGCTTGTCTGCTCCACCGCCGACGGCTCGTCCGTCACCGTCGAGGAGAAGGTCCAGTCGTCGATGCGCGGCGACCTGATCACCCTGTTCGACAGGGACGAGCTGAAGAAGTACCTCACCGACGAAGAGATGGCCGAGTTCGACGGGATAGCGAAGTCATGAGCTACAAGGCAAAGTTCAAGGTCTGGCGCGGTGAGGGCGGCGAAGGCAAGCTCGAGGACTTCACCGTCGAGGTGAACGAGGGCGAGGTCGTCCTCGACATCATCCACCGCCTCCAGGCCACGCAGGCGCCCGACCTGGCGGTCCGCTGGAACTGCAAGGCGGGCAAGTGCGGCTCCTGCTCGATGGAGATCAACGGCAAGCCTCGGCTGGGCTGCATGACCCGTATGTCCACCTTCAGCGAGGACGAGACGATCACGGTCACGCCGATGCGGACCTTCCCCGTCATCAAGGACCTCGTCACCGACGTCTCGTTCAACTACCAGAAGGCGCGCGAGGTGCCGTCCTTCACGCCGCCGTCGGACGTCCGGCCCGGCGAGTACCGCATGCAGCAGGTCGACGTCGAGCGGTCGCAGGAGTTCCGCAAGTGCATCGAGTGCTTCATGTGCAACAACGTCTGCCACGTGATCCGTGACCACGAGGAGAACAAGCCGGCCTTCTCCGGCCCCCGCTTCCTCATGCGGATCGCCGAGCTCGACATGCACCCGTACGACGTGGCGGACCGCCAGGAGTCGGCCCAGCAGGACCACGGGCTCGGCTACTGCAACATCACCAAGTGCTGCACCGAGGTCTGCCCCGAGCACATCAAGATCACCGACAACGCGCTGATCCCGATGAAGGAGCGCGTCGTCGACCGGAAGTACGACCCGCTGGTCTGGCTCGGCAACAAGATCTTCAAGCGCGCGAAGTGATCCCGCCCCAGCGCTAGCCTGCGGCCGGTGGAGCTCAGCTCCACCGGCCGCCGCATTTTCCGGAGAACCGCCGTCAACCCGCTGGGAAACGCGTGAACGGCGCGCTCGGAAGACCCGCGAGCCGTCACTCACGAGGAAAGGCCGCCCTACGAGGGCGCGCCCTTCGCCCTCGTCATTCGGGGAGGGTCACTCGGGGAGGCGACGCCACGGTGGGCGCTTCGAGCCGTCCTCCGAAGGAAGGGGCTGGATCCGGGTCACGTCCTCCCCTGGCGGGGGGATCGGGATCTCCTGCTGCCAGGGCTCCGAGTCGCCCGATTCGGCGGCGGACGCGGGGCCGAGCGGCTGCTCCGGCGAGCCTTCGTAGGGGCTGGCGCCGCCGGGCGGGATGTCCGCCGGAGGCTCCGCCGGGACCAGGGGCTCGAACGGGGCCCGGTACGTCTGGCCCGCCGGCTCGTGGCTGTAGGAGGCGAACTCGTCCGGATGCAGGACGACGGGGTCCGGGGTCGTCGCCGGGTGCTGCTCGGCCGGCGGGGCAGGCTGCGTGTACGCGTTCGGGTCGCCGTAGACGGGCCCGTACTGGACCTGCCCGCTCGGGTACGTCTGCACCGGGACGAAGCTGATGATCGGCGCGTACGCGGTGCCGCCCGGGTAACCGGGGGCGGGGAACCCTCCGGCGGCGTAGCCGGGGCCTGCCGGGTAGCCGTGCGAGTCGGGCGCTCCCGGCCAACCCGGGCCTCCCGCGGCTCCCTGTGGCGGGCCCGCCTTGCGTACCGCCGCCGCGTGGGCCATCCGGCGCAGCCGTCCCTCGAAGACGAGGACGGCGAAGAGCGCGAGCAGGACCAGGACGAGCGCCGGGATGCTGAGCTTCTGCGTCAGCGTGCGCTGGTCGAACTCGGGGGCCGCGTTGCGCAGCTCCAGCTGGACCGAGTCGCTCGGCGTGGTGTCCGTCGCCTCCGTGCTGGGGAGCGGCGCCGACGGGGTGGTCTCCTGCGGCGCCACGCTCGGGAGCTGGAAGGTCGGCTCCTGCGACGGCGAGTCGCTGGTCGTCGGGAGCACCGGGATGCTCTGCGACGGTAACGGCTGGAGGTTCTCCGTGGACTCGCTCTGGACCGGGGTCTGCGGCTTCGGCGTGGGTGTCGAGGACTTCTTCGGCGTGGGAGTCGACGTCTTCTTCGGCGACTGGGTGACAGTCTTGGTGATCGTCGTTTCCGGCTGCTCGGGCGTGGGCGTGTCGAGCGTGGTGGTCACCGTGACGGTGACCTCCGGCGTGGTGTCGCACTGACCCGCGTCACACGGCTCGACCGGGTCGAACGCCGAGGCGGACGCGCTCGCGCTCTGCGCGACGAAGGGCGCGGCCCCGATGCCGGCCAGTCCGAGCGCTAACACCAGGGCGGACACAGCCGTCGCTCGGGTGCGTGCCACCTGTGCCCTCCGCGGAGTCCCGGAACTTGGTCAAGGGAATACTAGTCCGGTAAAAGTAACAGTAAAGGTACTACACCACCTTTCTCCGCAGCTTTCTTCGCTGCACCCCCGCGACCACCCACAACGCGGCGAGCAGCACCGCGATCCCGGCGCCCACCACCGGAACCCCGCGCGCTCCCGCGAGCATGGCGGACATGTGCGCCGGCTCGGCGATCCTGGGCCGCTCGCCGGACGCGGTGACCTCCAGAGGCAGCGGCGCCCCCACGGCCTCGCCCTCCTCCGACGGGACGACCGTGGGCAGCACCGGCCCAGCCCCCGCCACCAGCCCGGACGTCCCCTGGGGCGCGCCGAACACGGGATGGGGACTGCCCACCACGACAGGAGCCTGCTGCGGGAGCGTCTGGCCGAGCCGCTGAGCCTGTTCGGACGCCCCGCGCACGGCGCTCCCCTCAGGCCGGGAGGCCGTCACGGAGTTCCCCAGGCGGAGAGGCGTGGCGCCCTGATCAGGAACGGGACGTGACGCGCGCTCGCCGCCCTTCCCGGGAGCGACAGGTGTCACCCACCCAGAGGTCACCTTGGGACCGACAGGCGTACCGAGCGGCCGGGCGCGCTCGGAGCTCTCCCTCTGGGCGGGACGTGTCACGCGCTCGGCGGCCTCCTTGACACCGGCAGCTGTCGCCCGCCGGGAGTTCTTCGCCTCTTCCGCCCGGCCGGGCACCGCGGGACGCACCTCGGCCAAGGGCAGACCGGCGCGGTGGTGATCGCTGTGAGCTCGGTGCGCCTTCTCGCCTTGGACAGGCAGGTTCGCCGCCGGGAGACGTGGCGAGTCTTCGCCGGTCGCGGCGGTGTCGGGCGCGACCCCGGCGGGCGCGACCCCGGCGGGCGCCGCCTCCACGACCGAATCGCCGACCGGCAACCGCGTCGCCCTGGAGACGATCGCCATGCCGGGCCCGGTCGGCTCGCGCAGCTGCGCGACCGCGGACAACCCGACCTCCTTCGCCCCCTCCGGCACGCTGACGAGCACGTCCGCGGTCCGCTCCCCCGACACCTCGCCCAGCGGGCACACCCGCGCTCCCGCCTGGGCCGGCGTCACCTCGGCCGGCGGGATCCCGGCCTGAGGCGCCGGAGTGGCGGCCTGCGCGGGAGCGCACGTCACGGTGGAGAGCGCCGCCGCGGGGCTGGCGCTGACGGTCAGGCTGGCTTCGCGGGCCACCCCCTCGAACCGCACCCGGAACCGCATCACGTCCCCGGGACGCAACCGCGCCCCCAGCCCGTCAAGCCGCTCCAGCGCGAGGCGCACGTCGCCCTCGGCGGCCGACGGCGCCCCGTACGCCACGTCGGACCCGCTCGACGGCGGCGGGCACGCCCCCGGCCCGGCAGACGCCACGGTGGACGTCATCGCCGCAGCCACCCCTCCAGCCGCGATCCAGCCACGTTTGAACACAGCGCTCCCCCCGATGCGCGTGACACACAGTAACTGTTATGTCACACCAGGGAGCCTACTAACCACCTTGCAATGTCTTCGCCACGGCTCGCATGACTTCCAGGTCCGCGCCGAGCCAGGCCACGTCCTCGTACTCGCCCGGGCCCAGCCAGCGCAGCGCCTGGTGCTCCTTGGCCTCGGGAGTGCCGGACGCCAGGGAGGCCAGCCACACGCGCAGCACGTACCCCTCGGCCAGCGGCCAGTCTCCGCCGATGCGCTCACCGACGGAGATCTCCACCCCGAGTTCCTCGCGGCACTCCCTGACCAGCGCCTCGACCTCGCTCTCCCCCGGGTCCACCTTGCCGCCGGGGAACTCCCAGCCGCCCGCGAGCGCGGGCGGCTCCGCCCGCTGCGCGGCCAGCACCCGCCTTCCGGACGCGACGATCACCGCGGCCACCACGATCACTGTCATAGGGACGCATTCTGCAACTTCTGCAGCTGGTCGAGAACGTCGGGGTTCTGCAACGGCCGGGTGAAGCCCATGATGTTGTCGCGATCCTGGTAGGTGGTGACCTTGATCGGCCCGCACAGCCGGCAGCGTGCCTCCACCATCTTCCCCTTCGACACGACCATCCCGACATGCCCGGGACGGTCCGGCCCGGTACCGGGACCGGCGTTGAAGAACACCAGGTCACCCGCCTGCTCGGAGCCCGCGGAGATCTTCACGCCGAACGGCCACTGCCCGAACGTGGTGCGCGGGATCGACAGCCCTGCGGCCCGGTAGGCGGCGTAGATGATCCCGGAGCAGTCGAACGCGTCGGGCCCAGTGGCGCCCCACAGGTACGGCTTACCGCGCTGGGCCAGCGCGTACTCCAGGATCCGGGCCACGACCTGGCTCGGCGCGGCCTCGACCAGCGGCTCATCACACGCCTCCTCGGCCTGCGGCGGCACCTCCACGGCGCCCGACTTGGCGTACCCCTTGGCGATCTCCACCACCTGGTCGACGTACCACCAGGCCCGGTTGTAGACGAACAGCGCCTGCCGGACGTTCTCCGGGGCGCCGTTGCGCTTGAGCATCTTCGCCGCGCCGAGAATGGCGTCGGCCGGGTTGTAGATGTCGGCGATCCCGTCGCCATCGCCGTCGGAGGCGTACCCGTTGACCGGCGAGGACGTCGGGATCCTGGCCTTGCCGCCCCAGGTGCTGATCAGGAACTGCATCGGGCCCGCCGCGCCCGCGTAGTTCGTGCCGCTCTTCACGCCGGGCAGGTTGGACCGTCCGTGGTCGGTCTCCCGCTTGCCCACGGCGGCGAGGATCGTCCACTGCACGCCGATCTTCTTGCCGAACTTCTTGTACAGCTCCAGATAGTCGGCGGGGATGTCGGCGGAGCCCTTGTCGGAGACCTCCTGCACCCGGGCCCCGCTGTCGGTGCAGTCGGGCGGCTGGCCGTCGCCGCTGATGAAGGCCGGCAGCGAGGTCATGAGCAGCGGGGACACGACGATGGCGGCCAGCAGCAGCACTCCGGCGACGCCGACCGCCCAACCGATGCGTGCCTGGGACGTGTTCACCCCTGCGTGTCCCCGTCCTGGCCGTCGCCCGCGGGCTGTAAGTCGAAGACCCGCCAGTCGGAGCCGAACCGGCTGACCGTGACCGCGTAGTCGGCCACGAGCTGCTTGCCGCCGCTCTTGGCGGTGATCTGCTGCGTCCCGCCGACCACGAACACGACCGAGCTCTTGTCGATCTGCCTGATCTCCTTCATCTTGGCCGTCGCCGTGGAGACCACCTGGTCGTCGCGGTTGCGGCTGACAGTGCCCGGCGAGGTGAGGGTCCTCGCCAGGACGTTGCCGAACTCGCCGGTCGTGAACGCCTTCATCCGCTCGGCGTAGGTGGCGGGGTCCTCGTCGTACTTGAACGTCCCGTACGCGGCGGTGAAGCGCTCGGCCAGGTCGGCGGCGGCGGCGAGCTCCTGCTTGGTCATCGGCAGGAAGGCGTAGATGTCGAACGGCGCGCCGCTGGCGGTCGCCAGCGGCTTGCTCGACGTCGCCGCGGGCACGCTGCCGCTCGGACGGCCCGCGCTCTCCGGCTCGGCGGACGGTGTGCCGGAGTCGGGCCACATCGTCAGATAGAGCCCGACGGCGGCCACGACCACCACGATGGCGGCGAAGACGACCCCCCGCCTGTCACGCGCCATGGTCAGTCCCTGTCGGAGTTACGAGATCTGAGCCAGAACGGCGCGGCCTCGTCGCCGCGCGACTCGCCGCTCGCACCGCGGGGCCTGATCCAGAACGGCGGCGCCGCGGAGTCCTCGCGTCCGGAGCCGCGGTCGTGCCGCCGGGGCAGCGACAGCGGCGGCGGTTCCGCCGCGCGCGGCCTGGGCGCCCGCGCGGGACGCGGCGCGG
>NZ_JBEXUP010000016.1:0-95415 GCF_040614375.1 Nonomuraea sp. NPDC005983 | reverse complement strand
GACCGGTGTCCGGGCCGGCGCCCGCGCGGGGCGGCGGGGCGAAGGCCCCGGTGGTCTCGAACGGGTCGGGCTGCGGCCGCTGCGCGACAGGCTCGTCGCGGCGCGGCATCGGCGCCCACTGGCCGGTCACCTCGACCTGGTCGGGAAGCGCTGGCCAACCGGGCTCTTCCGGCAGGTGCTCGTCCGGCCCCCAGAAGGCGCTCACCGAGTCGTTCGACTCGTCGTTCCCCTGATCGCGCCCGTCTTCGGATCCACCTGTGCCGTGGCGGCCCATGGCTGCCCTTTCTCCCGGTTGCAGTGGCCGCCAATCTTCATAACACCTTTGCTACGTCTTTGTCTCATCAATCCCGCGAGTCACACCCCAATTCAGGAAAATTTTACGCAAATCCGGACAAGTCAGCTGCGGAAGTGGTCCCAGCCGCCGGGCCCGGCCTCCCGTCCCGGCACCACCACGCCCCGGCCTGCCAGGACCCGCCCCACCACGTGCCAGGACGGCGGCAGCCGGACCTCCTCCGGGAAGGTCGCCGCGAGCGCGTGATCCTCTCCGCCCGTGAGGACCCAGTCGAGCGGATCGGCCCCCAGTTCCTCGGCCGCGGCCGCCACCGGCTCCCCGATCTCGAAGGCGCCGGGGTCGAGCTCGATCCGCACGCCGCTCGCCTCCGCGACGTGCCCGAGGTCCTGCAGCAGGCCGTCGCTCACGTCCAGCATGGCGCTCGCCCCGAGCCTGGCGGCCTCGGGCCCGCACGGATAAGGAGGGCACGGCCGCTGGTGGGCCGCCACCGCCGCCTGCAACGCCGCCTCCCGCTCCGGGGTCTCCCGGGCCGTCGTGCCGTTCCGCGTTCCCGGCGCGTGCCCCTGCCGGGCCGGAGCGGGCAGCACGCCCGCCTCCAGGAGCGCCAGCCCGGCGGCGGCGTGGCCCAGACGGCCCGCCACGGCCACCACGTGGCCGGGACGGGCTCCCGCGCGGGTCACGGCCGGCCGGCCGCCCAGGTCGCCGAGCGCGGTCACGCCGAGGACCACCAGGTCGCCACGGGTGGTGTCGCCGCCCACGACGCTCGCCCCGACCATCGCGCACTCGTCCCTGAACCCCTCGGTGAGCGCGTCGAGCCAGGACACCGGCACGTCGGCGGGCATCCCCAGGCCGACCACGATCGCGGTGGGCACGGCACCCATGGCGGCGACGTCCGCGAGGTTCTGCGCGGCGGCCTTGCGCCCGATGTCGTACCCGCTGGACCAGTCGCGCCGGAAGTGCCTGCCCTCGATCAGGAGATCGGTTGAAACCACCACACGCCCGTCGGGCGCGCTCACCATGGCGGCATCGTCTCCCGGGCCGAGTAGAACCGCCCGACCTTGGGGTAGACGTCCGGATATGCGAGAAACTGCTCCGAATTCGCCGAGATCTCCGACTGTGATGACACACCTCCTGACGCACACAGGGTACGGTGGCCCTTCTGCGTGATCCAACCGCCTGGGAGGACGTAATGGTGCAGGCCTACATCCTTATTCAGACCGAGGTCGGCAAGGCCGCGAACGTGGCCCAGGAGATCTCCGGGATACCCGGGGTCACCCAAGCGGAGGACGTGACGGGCCCGTACGACGTGATCGTGCGCGCGGAGGCCCGCAACGTCGACGAACTGGGCAAGCTGGTCGTCGCCCAGATTCAGGCCGTGGAGGGCATCACACGTACGCTTACCTGTCCGATCGTGCATATCTGAAAGTAGATCTTCCATGCGTGCCGCCGCCGTCCTGATGGTCCTGCTCGCGCTCGCCGGGTGCGGCGGCACGGTCCAGGTGGAGCCGCCCACCCCGCAGGGCGAGGTGGCGGCGGCCTGTGTCAAGCTCGCGGGGCTGCTGCCGAAGACGCTCGACGGCGTGGAACGCGGCACGTCCACGCCCGAGTCGCCATACGTCGCCGTCTGGGGCGAGGCCGACATCGCGCTGCGCTGCGGCGTGCCGCGCCCCGCGCGCATGGCGGCCACGGACCAGCTCCAGGAGATCGACGGCGTGGGCTGGTACGCCGACCCCGAGAAACCCACCCTCTTCACCGCCGTCGCCGCTCCGCTCTACGTCGAGGTGACGATCGCGGGGACACACGTCGCGCCGGAGGTCCTGGCCGATCTCTCCGGCGCGGTCGCCAAGGTCAGCAAGGGCCTGACCGGCAGCTGAGCGCGCAGGTCCAGCGGGTAGGTCAGCGGAGACCGGGCGAGCGGTTGAGCGCCAGCTGGATGAGCCGCTCGACCAGGTCCGGGTACGGCAGCCCCGACGCCGCCCACAGCTGCGGCGCCACCGACAGCGAGGTGAACCCGGGCATGGTGTTGATCTCGTTGCAGACCAGCTTCCCCTCGGGCGTGTAGAAGAAGTCGACCCGCGACAGCCCCTCGCAGTCGAGCGCCTCGAACGCGCGCACGGCCATCGCCCGCAGCTCCTCGGCCACCTCCTGGGGGATGTCGGCCGGGACGGTCAGCGACATCTGGTCGGGATAGTACTTGGCCTCGAAGTTGAAGAATTCGTGACCGCCCTCGACCCTCACCTCGCCGGGCATCGAGGCGACGGGCGGCTCGTCGCCCAGCGACTCCAGCACCGCGCACTCGATCTCGCGCCCCTCGATCGCCGCCTCGATCAGCACCTTCGGGTCGTGCTGCCTGGCCAGCTCGACGGCCTCCTCCAGCGACGCCCTGTCGTGCGCCCTGGAGATGCCCTGCGACGACCCGGCCCTGGCCGGCTTGACGAACACCGGCCAGCCCAGCGCCTCGGCCTCCTTGACCACCCGGTCGCGGTCGAGCCGCCAGTCGCGCTCGCGGACCACCACGTGGCGGCCCACCGGCAGCCCGGCGGCGGCCAGCACGGTCTTCATGTACGCCTTGTCCATGCCGACGGCGCTGGCGAGCACGCCCGAGCCCACGTAGCGCACCCCGGCCATCTCCAGCAGGCCCTGGATCGTGCCGTCCTCGGCGAACGGG
The DNA here is from genome assembly GCF_040614375.1 of Nonomuraea sp. NPDC005983. Classification (NCBI taxonomy): domain Bacteria; kingdom Bacillati; phylum Actinomycetota; class Actinomycetes; order Streptosporangiales; family Streptosporangiaceae; genus Nonomuraea; species Nonomuraea sp. NPDC005983. The sequence continues at coordinate 92,455 of NZ_JBEXUP010000016.1, read as the reverse complement.
CCGTGCATCACCGGGAAGACCACGTCCACCGCGCCGAGCTCGACCGGGATGCTGCCGGGGGCGTAGGCCACCAGCGAGCCCTCGCCGGAGGGCAGCGCGAGCGCCGTGCCCGAGGTGTCGACGGCCGGAAGCTCCCCGGCCTCGATGGCGTACCGCTGGTCGGACGCGGCCAGCACCCACCTGCCGTCCTGGGCGATCCCGATCGGGATCACCTCGTACCTGCTCCTGTCGATCGCTTCCAGCACGCTGCCCGCGCCCATCAGGGACACGGCGTGCTCCGAATTGCGACCACCGAAAACGACGGCGATGCGTGGCTTGCTCATGTCGTCCGAATCTACCGGCGTGTCCTCAGGACAGCGAGCCGAGCACGCGGGTGATGTCCGCAATGCTCGGCCAGATGTCCGTAATCGGCGTCCAGAAGGGCGGCAAAACCGCTCAGACCCCGTACCGCTCAGGCTTGGGCGAACGGGACATCAGCAGCATGCCCGCCTCGGCCGGCGACATACCGTCGTGCACCACGCCCACCACGACCTCGGTGATCGGCATCTCCACGTCGTGCTTCCTGGCCAGCGCCAGCACGGACTCGCAGGACGTGACACCCTCGGCGGTCTGCCGGGTGATCGCGACGACCTCGGCCAGCGTCATGCCGCGCCCCAGGTTCTCGCCGAACGTGCGGTTGCGCGCCAGCGGCGAGGTGCAGCTGGCCACCAGGTCGCCCATCCCGGCCAGCCCGGCGAAGGTGTGCGGGTCGGCGCCGAGCGCCGCACCGAGGCGGGAGATCTCGGCCAGCCCCCTGGTCATCAGCATGGCGGCGACGTTGTCGCCCATGCCCATGCCCACCGCGACGCCGACGGCCAGCGCGATCACGTTCTTGACCGCGCCGCCCAGCTCCACGCCGACGACGTCCGGGTTGGTGTACGGCCGGAACCACGGCGGCAGGTGGCAGGCCTTCTGCAGCCGGGCCGCGACGGCCTCGTCGGTGCAGGCCACGACGGTGGCTGCGGGCTGCCGCATGGCGATCTCCTTGGCCAGGTTCGGCCCCGACACGACGGCCACCCGCTCCTCGGGCACCCCGGCGACCTCGCGGATCACCTCGCTCATCCGCTTGGTCGTGCCGAGCTCGACGCCCTTCATCAGGCTGACCAGGACCGCGTCGGGCGGGATGTGCTCCCGCCAGGCCGCCAGATTGGCCCGCAACGACTGCGACGGCACGGCCAGCACCACGAAGTCGGCCCCGTCGAGCGCCTCGGCCGGGTCGGTGGTGGCGCGCAGCGAGGTGGGCAGCGAGATGCCGGGCAGGTAGTCGGGGTTCGTGTGGGCCCGGTTGACGGACTCGACGATCTCCGGGCGCCGCCCCCACAGCGTGGTGCGGTTCCCGGCCTCGGCCAGGATCATCGCGAACGTGGTGCCCCACGAGCCGGTGCCGAATACGGCCGCGTTGGTCATGCCATCACCGCCTGGCGGGGTCGTAGGGAGTGTCGGGCGCCTTCTCGCCGCGCAGCTCGGCGAGCTGCGCGGTGATCGCCGCCATGATGTCGGCCGTCGCCTCGCGCAGCACGTCCGCGTGTGGCGGCCTGCCCTGGTACTTCGACAGGTCGACCGGCGGGCCCACCTTCACGCGGAACGTCTTGCGCGGGAACAGCCTGGGCCTCTTCTCGCCGTACGGCAGCAGCTCGTGGGCGCCCCAGTGCGCCACCGGGATCACCGGCGCGCCGCTCTCCAGCGCCAGCCGTGCGGCGCCCGTCTTGCCCACCATCGGCCACAGTTCGGGATCTCTGGTGCAGGTGCCCTCAGGGTAGAACAGGATCGCGCCGCCGTCGCGCAACCGCTCCTCCGACTCCTGCAGCGAGTTGATCGCCTCGCTGCTGCCCCTGGCGACGGGGATGGCCCGCAGGGAGCGCACGGCGTGGCCGAGGAGGGGTACGCGGAACAGCCCGGCCTTGGCCAGGATGATCGGCCAGCGCCCGCGGTTGTACAGGAAGTGTGACAGCAGGACGGGATCGGTCCACGACAGGTGGTTCGTCGCGATGATCACGCCACCGGTGCGCGGGATGCGCTCGCCTGACCGCCAGTCGTGCTTGACCAGAAGCCGCGACAGTGGTTTCACGATCACGACGGCCAGGGTCTCCCAGAATCGCGATGGTCGCGTGGGGCGCCTCATGCTCTCCTCCATCGGTTGAGCCCCAAGTCTCCCGGTTGGCCGCGCGGGATGTCGAGGCGCGATGCTTAGCCTATGAGCATCCGCTGGTCACTGGTCATTCCAGTGAAGACGCTGGTCGCGGCGAAGACCCGGCTGGCCGCCGCCACGGGCCCGCACCGCACGCGGCTCGCCGTCGCCGTCGCCTGTGACACCGTCTCGGCGGCGCTCTCCTGCCCGCTGGTGGCGCGGGTAGTCGTGGTGACGGCCGATCCCGCCGCCGCGGGCCCCCTGGCGGCCCTGGGCGCGGACGTCGTCCACGACCCCGACCGCGGCCTGAACACCGCCCTGCGGACGGGCGCCGCGCACGCCGTGGAGGTCGCGCCCGGCGACGCCGTCGGCGCGCTCCAGGCCGATCTACCCGCGCTGCGCCCCGGTGAGCTGGCCACGGTGCTGGCCGCGGCGGCGGAGTTCGACCAGGCGTTCGTGCCCGACGCGCTCGACGTCGGCACCACCTTCTACGGGGTGCGGCCCGGCCTGCCGTTCACGCCGCGTTTCGGTGGCGAGTCGCGGGCCAAGCACCTGGCGGGCGGCGCCAAGGAGCTGTGCCTCGACGGCGTCGACTCGGTCAGGCGCGACGTCGACACCCCCGACGACCTGCGCGCGGCCGTCGCCCTCGGCCTCGGACGGCACACCGCGGCCGTGGTCAGCCAACTGTGGCCAGCGTCCTGATCCTGGGCGAGGTGACGACCGCCAGGTGCGACAGGCCGAGGACGGCCGCGCCCACGGCGAACGCCGCGTGCGCCCCCAGCCACTCCCCCAGTACGCCCCCCGCCAGCCCGCCCACCGGCCCCGCGCCCCACATGAGGAAGCGCATGCTGGCGTTGACCCGACCGAGCAGGTGCTCGGGGGTGACGCGCTGGCGGTAGCTGAGCTGGGTGACGCCGAACATCACGCTGGCCGCCCCGAACAGCAGGGAGGCCAGCGGGAAGAGCAGCAGCCGCCAGCCCGGCCCCGTCGCCAGGGCCGGGAGGTAGAGGAGGGTGGCGAGCACGGCGGAGCCGTACAGGGTCCTGCCGGTGCCGAAGCGGGCGGTGACCCGTCCGACGAGCAGTGCGCCCACGAGGGAGCCGACGGCCGAGGCCGACAGCAGCAGGCCGTACTGGGCGGCGCTCACGCCCAGCTCCCTGATCAGGTAGAGCGGGAGGGCGACGGAGATGACGCCGTTCGCCGTCATGACGAGCGCGCCGCCGACCGCGATCCTGCGCAGCACCCGGTCGCGGACGACGAACCCGACGCCTTCCGCGACCTGCCTGCGCAGCCGGCCGTCGCCGCGTCCCGGCGTCTCGGTGGCGCGCACGCCTGACAGCAGCAGCGCGGAGAGCAGGTAGCTGGCCGCGTCGGCGAGCAGCGCGATGGGCGCGGTGAGCAGGTTGACCAGCCAGCCGCCGAGGCCCGGCCCGGCCAGGAGGGAGACCTGCCGGGTGACCTCCAGCGTCCCGTTGCCGCGTTCGAGCCCCTCCCTGGGGACGACGGCAGGCAGGAAGCTCATGTGCGCGACGTCGAAGAAGACCGTCCCCAGGCCCAGGATCAGGGCGACCGCGAAGAGCTGCGGCAGGCCGAGCACGCCGAGCCAGGCGGCGACGGGGACGGTGAGCAGCGCCAGGCCGCGCACCACGTCGGACCAGATGAGGATCGGCCGCCGCCGCGCCCTGTCCACCCACACGCCCGCGGGGAGCCCGAGCAGCAGGAAGGCGGCCACCTGGGCGGCCGACAGCAGGCCGAGCTGGAAGGCGCCCGCGTCCAGGGTCAGGACGGCGGTGAGCGGCAGGGCGACGGTGGTGACCTGTGTGCCCATCTGGGTGACGCCGTTCGCCCAGACGAATCGCCGGAAGTCCCTGTTTCGCCGCATGACTGGCGATCCTCGCCCCTCGCTGGCCGGGGGGCAAACCGTTTACGCTGGTCTGCGTGCAGGCGACGGTGCGTAGTTTCGACGAGGCGACACGGTCCGGCTCGGTCTTCCTCGACGACGGGACCGTGCTGGAGTTCGACCCGCCCGCCTTCGACGCGGGCCCGCTGCGGCTGCTGCGCACGGGCCAGCGGGTCAACCTGGGAATGACGGGCGACCGGATCACCTACGTCACCCTGTCGACGTTTCCCGTCCCCGACTGAACGGGGAGCCCCTGGAAAGGCGAACGCCCGAGCGCCATTAAGGCGGCTCGGGCGTCGGCTTCCGCTGCGCTTACTTCTTCTTAGCGGCCTTTTTGCCGCCGGCGTTCACCATTTCCTTGAAGTCGGAGCCGGGGCGGAACTTCGGCGCCCAGCTCTCGACCACCTTGATTTCCGCGCCGGTTGACGGGTTCCTGGCCGTCCTGGCCGGCTTGTGCGCCATCTCGAACGCGCCGAAGCCCGTGATCGAGACCTTGTCCCCATTGGCGACAGCCTTCTGGATGGCGTCGATGACCGCGTTCACAGCCTCCGTGGCCGTCTTCTTGTCGCCCACCCGGTCCGCGATGGCGTCGACGAGTTCCCGCTTGTTCATGAAAGTTGTGCTCCCCCAGTTACGGCGCGGGGTTCCAGCTCACAAGTTCGACGTAGAAACCCCTTACGCGCTCGAAAGTAGGCGGGATTGCGGGGGAACTCAATCACCTAGCGTGTTTTCGGGTGCGCGTGGCGTGTCTTCCATGGAAGCGAGAAAGACCGCCAGCCGGGCCGCCGCCCTTTCCGGGTCGCGCTTGGCCAGGTCGCAGATCGCGAGATAGCGGCGGGCCGGCCGCTCCCTTTCGGCGGCGGGCAGCGCTTTGACGCGGCGGTGCGCCTCACGCAACCGCCGCGCCAGCTCGTCGTCTTCGAGGTCGACTAGACGGTCTTCGGCAGCCATGGCTGCCGACCATTCTCGTACGCCGCCACCTCGTCGGCGTGACGCAGGGTCAGCCCGATGTCGTCGAGGCCCTCCATCAGCCTCCAGCGGGTGTAGTCGTCGATCTCGAACGCGACGACCTCGCCGGCCCAGCGCACCTGGCGGTTCTCCAGGTCGACGGTCACCTGGACTGCCGGGTCGGCCTCCACGGCGGCCTGCAGGGCCTCGACCTTCTCGCCCGGCAGGACGACCGGCAGCAGGCCCATCTTGGTGGAGTTGTTGCGGAAGATGTCGCCGAACCTGGCGGCGATCACGGCGCGGAAGCCGTACTGCTGCAGCGCCCACACGGCGTGCTCGCGCGAGGAGCCGGTGCCGAAGTCGGGGCCGGAGACGAGGATCGAGCCGCCCTCGTAGGACGGGTCGTTCAGCACGAACGTCGGGTCCTCGCGCCAGGCGGCGAACAGGCCCTTCTCGAAGCCGGTGCGGCTGACCTGCTTGAGCCAGACGGCCGGGATGATCTGGTCGGTGTCGACGTTGCTGCGGCGCAGCGGCACCGCCGTACCGGTGTGGGTGACGAATGCGTCCATCGGAGCGGTTCTCCTGTCAGAGGTCGGCGGGGGCGGTCAGGCGGCCGGTGACGGCGGTCGCGGCGGCGACCTGCGGCGACACCAGGTGGGTGCGGCCCCCCTTGCCCTGCCGGCCCTCGAAGTTGCGGTTGGACGTGGACGCGCTGCGCTCTCCCGGCTGCAGCGTGTCGGGGTTCATGCCGAGGCACATCGAGCAGCCCGCCTCGCGCCACTCGGCGCCGGCGGCCTTGAACACCTCGTGCAGCCCCTCCTGCTCGGCCTGCAGCTTGACCAGCATCGAGCCGGGCACGATCAGGGTGCGGGTGGTCACCTGGCGTCCGCGCAGGATCTCGGCGGCGGCGCGCAGGTCCTCGATGCGGCCGTTGGTGCACGAGCCGACGAAGACGGTGTCGACCTCGATCTCACGCAGCGGCGTGCCCGCGGTCAGCCCCATGTACTCCAGCGCCCGCTCGGCGGCGGCGCGCTCGATCGGGTCGCCGAAGCTCTCGGGGGCGGGCACGGACTCGCCCAGCGGCAGACCCTGGCCCGGGTTCGTACCCCAGGTGACGTACGGCGTGAGCGTCGAGGCGTCGATCTCGACGACCTTGTCGAACACGGCGTCGTCGTCGGTGCGCAGCGACTTCCAGTACTCGACGGCCTGGTCCCAGTCCTCGCCGGACGGCGCGTGGGGGCGGCCCTTGAGGTACTCGAACGTGGTCTCGTCCGGCGCGATCAGGCCGGCGCGGGCGCCCGCCTCGATCGACATGTTGCAGACGGTCATGCGGCCCTCCATGGAGAGCTTGCGCACGGCCTCGCCCCGGTACTCGACGATGTAGCCCTGGCCGCCGCCGGTGCCGATCTTGGCGATGATGGCCAGGATCAGGTCCTTGGCCGTGACGCCGGTGGGCAGCTCGCCGGAGACCTCGATGGCCATCGTCTTCGGCCGGTAGGCGGGCAGGGTCTGGGTGGCCAGCACGTGCTCGACCTCGGAGGTGCCGATGCCGAACGCGATACCGCCGAAGGCGCCGTGCGTGGACGTGTGGGAGTCGCCACAGACGATCGTCATGCCCGGCTGGGTCAGGCCGAACTGCGGGCCGATGATGTGCACCACGCCCTGCCCGGCGTCGCCCATCGGGTGGAGCCGGATGCCGAACTCGGCGGCGTTCTTGCGCAGGGTCTCGACCTGGGTCTTCGACACCGGGTCGGAGATCGGGCCGAGCACCGTCGGCACGTTGTGGTCTTCGGTGGCGATCGTGAGATCGGGCCTTCGCACGGTCCGGCCGGCGAGACGGAGACCGTCGAACGCCTGCGGGCTGGTCACCTCGTGGATGAGGTGCAGGTCGATGTAGAGCAGGTCGGGTTCGCCGTCGGCACGGCGCACGACGTGCTGCTCCCAGACCTTCTCGGCCAGTGTGCGGCCCATGATCTCCTCCTGCTTATTTGCGATGCTCCGCATCGCGGTTCGGTCGCTCGGACCCGGTCTCTTCCCTCGTCGCTTCGGTCGCTGCGCTCCCTACACTCCTCAGTCCAGAGACCGGCGCTCCCTCACGGCATATGTGCGATGCTCCGCATCGCGGTTCGGTCGCTTCGACCCGGGTTCTTCCCTCGTCCAGAGACCGGCGCTCCCCCGCGTGTGGAGTTTGCCTCCGACTTGCTTTCTCATATGTCGAGACGGCAGTATCGGTCTATGGACAACTCTAGCGGAGTCGGAGTACTCGACAAAGCCGTTCTGGTTCTCAACGCCCTCGAAGCCGGCCCGGCGTCGCTTGCTCAGCTGGTCCAGGCCACCGGTCTGGCCCGTCCGACGGCCCACCGGCTGGCCGTCGCTCTTGAGCATCACCGCATCGTGACCCGCGACACACAGGGCAGATTCGTCCTCGGCCCGCGTCTGTCGGAGTTGTCCACGGCGGCCGGAGAGGACCGGTTGCTGGCGGTCGCCGCGCCGGTGCTGATGCAGCTTCGTGACCTGACCGGCGAGAGCGCGCAGTTGTATCGCCGCCAGGGCGACGAGCGGGTCTGCGTGGCGGCGGCCGAACGGGCCAGCGGCCTGCGCGACACCGTCCCCGTGGGGTCCGCGTTGCCGATGGTGGCGGGGTCGGCGGCGCAGATCCTGCTGGCGTGGGAGGAGCCCGACCGGCTGCACCGCGGGCTGCGCGGCGCCAAGTTCACGGCCGCCACGCTGGCGTCGGTGCGGCGCAGAGGGTGGGCGCACAGCGTAGGCGAGCGCGAGCAGGGCGTGGCCAGCGTGTCGGCGCCGATAAGGGGCAGCGGGGGCAAGGTGGTCGCCGCCGTCTCCGTGTCGGGGCCGATCGAACGGCTGACCAGGGCGCCCGGCAGGCTGCACGCGGTACCCGTGATGGCAGCGGCCGAACGTATCACGGAGGCCATGCGGCGCACGTCATGATCAGCAAAACCGCTTATTTGGGGAGCCGACAGCCTCGCGGGCGCACTAGCCTGAGTGGGTGACCGATCGCATCGAGGTAGCCGCCACTGAGCTGCGACCCCTGCTCGAAGAGTTCATCATGTGGGCGCGTAAGCACGCGCCCGACAGCGACCCCGAGCTCGTGGGGCCGGCCGCACTCTGGCACCGCCTCGCCTTCTCGCAGGACCTCGGCACGTGGAAGCGTGCCGACCTGCGCAACCTGCTGCTCGACCGCATCCCGAAGGTCGTCGACGACCCCGACGCGGCCGCCGACGGGATGCTGCCCGCCGTCGACGCGTACCTGACGTTCCTCGACCAGACGGGCCGGCTGAGCAAGGGCTCGCACTCCCTCGCGGAGCTGCGGGCCGAGCTCGACGACGTCGAGGACGAGTTCGTCGAGCTCATGGAGGACCTGCTCGACGAGGGCGACGACGACGGCGACGGCGACGAGGAAGCCGGCGACCTCGGCGACTTCGAACCGTTCGCCGACGAACTGGCCGACCTCGACACGATCAGGCTGCGTCCCGACTCCGAGTTGGCGGCGGCGGCCCGCGAGGCGCCGCTGATCGCCAAGGCGCGCGACCTGGCCCTCTGGGTCGGCTCGGGCCGCAAGGTGGGTGAGGAGACCCTGCTCTCCGACGCCGAGGTGGAGGACGCGCTGACGGCGGTCGGCCTGCCGAAGCCCGAAGCCGACGGGGCGCTGGCCGAGGCCGTGCCGCAGCTGTGGAACATCTGGAACCTCGCCGTCGATCTGGAGTTCCTGGAGCCCGGCGAGGCCAACACGGTCGCCGTCCAGGACGACACGGCCGAGTGGCCGTTCGACGACGACGAGGACGTCCTCGACGCCTGGATGCTGGGCCTGCACTCGGTCGACTACGGCGACCCCGAGCTCGACGACGAAGATCTGACGATGGCGCTGACGGGGCTCACCCGCGGCGTGCTGGTCAGGTTGCTGCTGGCAGGTGGCTCGCGCGAGCGCGCCGAGCTGGAGCAGGAGCTGTCCGAGGCGGCGGCCGACCTCGACGAGCTGGGGTCCGACGCCTGGGAGGCCGCGGGCGACCCGCTGGCCACGGCGATCGACTGGCTGGTCGGCTACGGCATGGCCGAGGTCTCCGGCACCACCGTCAGTCTCACCGCGCTGGGCACGGAGGGCGTGGTCCACCTCGTCGACGACTCCGACATCGAGCTCGACGCGCGTCCAGCGATCGAGTCGATGAGCGCGCACGAGCTGCTGGCGCTCAGCGCCGAGCTGCCGGAGGAGGAGGCCGACGCCGAGTTCGCCGCCTGGATGCGGCTGCGCGAGCCCGGGAAGGCCGCCGAGGAGCTGCTGGCGGCCGCCTCCGAGGACGAATCGGACGCGCTCATCCGGGTGCAGGCGGCCAGCGTGGTCGGCACGCTGGGCGAGGCGGCCGTCCCCGCCTGGCAGGAGGCGCTGAAGGTGTCGTCGCTGCGCCCGTACGCGGCGACGCATCTGAGCCAGCTGGAGGTGGAGGGCGCTCCCGAGCCGACGCAGGACGACACGCACTGGCTGATTCTCGACATGTGGACGATCTCGGCCGGGCTGGGCCGCTCCGAGTTCGTGAGCAGCCTGCGCGACATCGGGCCCGAGCTGCTCAACAACCTGCTCGAGGTGATCTGGAAGATCCCGCACGCGCATGTGGAGGAGCTGCTCGACCTGATCTCGCAGGTCCATCCCGACAAGCAGGTCGCCAAGGCGGCCCGCCGGGCGCTGTTCAAGGCTCGTTCCAACGCGTGAGCCCGTGGGGGGCTGGAGGCGAACTCGCGCCCAGCCCCCCGGCCGGGTCGCTCCGGGAATCGGCGGCAGGAAAAAGAAAAACCGCCCGGCGAACAACGCTGGGCGGTGATGAGAAGAGACGTAGTCCCGACCGGATTCGAACCGGCGCTACCGCCTTGAGAGGGCGGCGTCCTGGGCCACTAGACGACGGGACCTTCGCAGCTTGTTGGACAGTGGTAGTCCCGACCGGATTCGAACCGGCGCTACCGCCTTGAGAGGGCGGCGTCCTGGGCCACTAGACGACGGGACCCTGTCCACAAGCGATTTTGCCGGGCCTCCCCGGCAACGGAGGTAACTCTACCGCACCCCATGGAGCACTCCAAACCACTATCAGGCCAGCAGATCGGGCCTGTGGCCGCGCACCCAGCCGCCCATCGGCCCGCGCTCCCAGAGCGGATCGACGGCGCCGAGCGGGATGCCGAGCCACTGCAGGCCGGTCTCCGGTCGACGGGCACGCGGGCGAGGTGGTCGCGCATCCAGCGGGGCATGCGGGCGGGGACGTCGCGCTCACCCCAGCCGACGAGCCCCACCGACCACCAGGACGGCGCCGAGCGCGGCCGTGGCGGCCACGGCGATCAGCAGGCCGGCGATCGAGCTCTGCGTGAGGAGCGCACCGAGCAGCAGGCAGACCGGGAAGAAGAGCACCAGCGGGGGGACGAAGGTGGCGGTGAAGGAGAGGAACGAGCCTCTTCTGCTCCGAAATTCATCCATAAACCAAAAAGCGGACATCTCAATGAGATGTCCGCTGCAAGCTGGGGTACCAGGACTCGAACCTAGACTAACTGAACCAGAATCAGTCGTGCTGCCAATTACACCATACCCCACCGTTCCGAACCCCTTGGGGCGCGTTCGGCGACGCTCGAAAGAATAGCCCAGCTTGGCGACATCACCAAAACGATTAGCCAACGAGCTCTCCACGGCGCGCCGCGCGTGCCCGGCATGCGAAGCTGAGGAGGACAAAACACCACGTGGAGGAGCTCAAGCGTTGGCCGAGAACCCGTTGTTCGCCCCCAGCAGCCTTCCCTACGAACTGCCGCCGTTCGAGGAGATCCACGAGGACCACTTCCTGCCCGCCTTCGAGCGCGGCATGGCCGAGCAGCTCGCCGAGGTCGACGCGATCACCTCCAACGCCGAGGCGCCCACCTTCGACAACACGATCGCGGCCCTGGAGCGCTCCGGGCGGACACTCGACCGCACGGCCACCGTCTTCTACAGCCTGTCCGCGTCCCACGCCACCGACGGCATCAGGGAGATCGAGAAGCGGATCTCGCCCGAGCTGGCCAAGCACAGCGACGCCATCAGGCTCAACCGCGCACTGTGGGCCCGCGTCAAGCAGGTGAGCACGGAGGACGCCGAGGAGGCGTGGCTGCTGGAGAAGTACCGCGAGGACTTCGTCAGGGCGGGGGCCGACCTGTCGGAGGACGAGCAGGCCAGGCTGAAGGAGCTCAACGAGGAGCAGTCGAAGCTCTCCACCGAGTTCTCCCAGAATCTGCTCGCGGCGCTCACCGGCTCCGCGCTGGTCATCACCGACGCCAAGGAGCTCGACGGGTTCGACGAGGCCACGATCGAGTCGCTGCGCAAGGACGGCGAGTACGTCCTGCCGCTGCTCAACTTCACCAACCAGCCCGCCCTGGCCCAGCTGACCGACCGCGACGTGCGCCGCAGGCTCTACACGCTGAGCGTCGAGCGGGCGCCGGAGAACTTCGAGCTGGCCGTCAGGCTCGCCACGCTGCGGGCCGAGCGGGCCGCGCTGCTCGGCTTCCCGACCCACGCCGCCTACAAGGTGGCCGACCAGACGGCCAAGACCGTCGAAGCGGTCGAGGCCATGCTCGGGCAGCTCGTCGGCCCGGCCGTGCGCAACGCCCACAAGGAGGCCGAGGCGCTCAGCGAGCAGGCCGGGTTCGCGATCGAACCGTGGGACTGGTCGTTCTACTCCGAGAAGGTGCGGCAGGCCCGCTACGACTTCGACGCCGCCGCGATGCGCCCGTACTTCGAACTCGACCGCGTCTTCCGCGACGGTGTGTTCTACGCGGCGACCCGCCTGTACGGGGTGACGTTCACCGAGCGTCCCGAGCTGAAGGGCTACCACGAGGACGTCAGGTTCTTCGAGGTCCGCGACGAGGACGGCGGCGAGCTGGGCCTGTTCGGGCTCGACCCGTACGCCAGGCCGACCAAGCGCGGCGGCGCCTGGATGAACAACCTGGTCGACCAGTCGTACCTGTTCGGGACCAAGCCGGTGGTGCTGAACAACCTGAACGTCACCAAGCCGGCCTCCGGGCCGACGCTGCTGACGTACGACGAGGTCAACACCGCCTTCCACGAGTTCGGGCACGCGCTGCACGGGCTGTTCTCCGCGGTGCGCTTCCCGCGCGTCTCCGGCACCCGCGTGCCGCGCGACTTCGTGGAGTACCCGTCGCAGGTGAACGAGATGTGGGTGACGTGGCCGGAGGTCCTGGCCAACTACGCCAAGCACCATGAGACGGGCGAGCCCATGCCCGCCGAGCTGGTGGCGAAGATGAAGGCCGCCGAGCAGTTCAACCAGGGCTTCATGACGGTCGAGTACCTGGCCTCCACACTGCTCGACTGGGCCTGGCACAAGCTGACCCCCGGCCAGAGCGTCGAGGACGCCGAGGCGTTCGAGACGGCGGCCCTCCAGGCCGCCCAGATCGACGTCCCGCTCGTCAGGCCGCGTTACCGGACCAACTACTTCCAGCACGTCTTCTCCGGCGGCTACAGCGCCGGCTACTACTCCTACATCTGGAGCGAGGTGCTCGACGCCGAGAGCGTGGAGTGGTTCAAGGAGAACGGCGGGCTGAAGCGGGAGAACGGCGACCACTTCCGGCGGGAGCTGCTGTCGCTCGGCGGCAGCCTCGACGCGCTGACGGCCTTCCGTAACTTCCGCGGCCGCGAGCCGAGCATCCAGCCCCTCCTGGAACGCCGCGGCCTCCTCTAACCTCGCAGCGTGATCGGGAGGGCGGTCAACCGGCTTCCCTGGATCCCGCCGACGCCGACCTGCCGGAGTTCGGCGAACGGCACCGCGAGGCGCGCACCGGGAAAGTCGTTGCGCAGGACGTCCACGATCGCGCCCAGCTCCAGCTGGGCGAGCTGCGCACCGGTGCAGTAGTGCGGGCCGGCGCCGAAGGTGAGGTCCGGCCCGGACGACCTGCCGGGGTCGGTGTTGATGCCCTGGATGTCCACGAGGACGGGCGACCGGGCGGGCAGCCGCACCCCGGCGAGCTCGATGTCGGTGGCGGTGAACCGCCAGAGAGTGAAGGGCGCGGGCGGGTGCCGTCGCAGCGCGTCCAGGACGAGCTCGCCGGTCGCGATCCTGTCCGATATGTCACGGTCGGCTCTGTCACGGTCGGCTCTGTCGCGGTCGGCGTCCAGGACGTACGCGAGCAGGAAGCCCAGCGCGGCGTCGGTGGTGAGCTGACCGGCGTAGATCAGCGTGAAGAGCAGGTAGTGCACCTGCGCATCGGTGAGCTCGTCGGGGACCCGCTCACGCAGCTCGACGGCGAGGCCGTCCCGGCCGCCCTGGAGCGCGGCGGCGGCCAGTTCCGCGAACATGGCCATGGCCATCCCCACTTCCTCGGGGTTGTCGCTGTACATCCGCCGGCAGGCCACGATGGCCTGGTCGACCCTGTCGAGCGGCACGCCGAGCAGGTCGCAGACGACGCTGAGGGGGAAGCGCGTGGCGAAGTCCGCCATCAGGTCGACCGTCCCGCCGGCCGCGGCGAGCCCGGTCAGCAGCTCGCGGGCGATCGTGGTGATCCGCGCGGAGTAGTCGTGCATCCGCCGGGCGGTGAAGAGCGGGGCGTGCGCGCGGCGCAGCGCCTCGTGCGCCGCGCCGTCGAGGGTGGTGAGGGACGGTTGCGCCGCGGCGGCCGGTTCGAGACCCGCGGTCCGCGGGTCCCACTCGACCGGCGCGTAAGCAGGGTCTTTGACGATGCCCGGGTGAGTGAGCACCTCGCGGGCCAGGGCGTAGTCGGTGACGATCCACACCTGGCCGCCGGCCGGGGCGTCGGCGCGGACGATCGGGCCCAGGGCACGCAGGGCGGCGTGGGCGGGATGGGCCTCGCCGATGCCGCGGACGGTGACGGCGAACGGGTCGATGCCGGCGTGCGGCGCGTTGAACATCAGGCTCCTTGAACAGTTCGTGGGCACTGCAGAGAGTCAGCGGGCCGGTTCCGTCCGGGAAGCGGCGGGATGGCGGCGGTGGCGAGGAGCCCGAGGACGAGCACGGCGTCCGAAGACGGTCGGGCGCCGCGACCCCACCGGCGGTTACGGCCGCCGACGCCCGCGAGGAAGACCCTCCTGGCGCCGAGGAGGTCCGCCAGCCGGCCGGCCAGCAGGTGCGGCGCCGCGACGACGATCAGCCCCAGCCATCGGCGAGCGGGAGATGGACCACGCAATCGAGATACCTCCATGGTGAAGTAATTCCATGGTGAAGGTATATTTGGAGGCGATAGGTTGTCAAAACGTGCCGCTGGCGGGAGTCGCCGGCACGAGAAGGGAGATCGGAGGGCCAGATGGAGAAACCGATGGCCGGCGGCGTCGCGGCGCAGCGTGAACGGCTGGCGAAAGGACTCAGGGCCTACGGCGCGAGCTTCACCGAGTTGGGCCGCCGCTTCGCAGCTCTGCTGGGCGTGCACTCCACCGACGCCTTCGCCCTCCTGGAGATCGCTTCGTCCGAGGCGAGGGGCGCCCCGCTGTCGCCCGCCCTCCTCAGCAGGCGCATCTCACTGTCCTCGGGCGCCATGACCGCACTGCTCAACCGCCTCGAACAGGCCGGGTACATCACCCGCAGCCGCGAACACACCGACCGGCGGATCGTCACCCTGCGCAGCAGCGCACGCGTCAGGGAACTCGCCGACGACTTCTTCAGGCCTGTCAACGAACGCCAGGACGCGATCCTGTCCCAGTACCCGCCGGAGCTGCTCGAACAGTTCGAAGCGGTACTCGACCAGCTGAGCACCACCATGGACGACGCCCTCGCCGAACCTCCCCCCGGCTCCTGACCCACCGCCCAGCCCACCTCGCCCCGCCCGGCGAGCCGCCCGCCCAGCCCACAGCACTCGCGAGCGAACTTCACACTCCGGTTCGAGTACGGACGAGGTCGTGGAGGATTCGCACGATTCGCAAGCGGTCAACGGCCGGGAGGTCAGGAGGCTTCCGTACTCCACGGCCCGAGCCGATACGCGTGGCGCTGCCGGCGCGGTCTTGGCTGATCTCCCGAGCAAGGTCGGCGTCGTGACCGTCGAGATCGAGATCCTGCGCGAGGCGAGCGACGAGGTGATGGCCGCGTTCGGCCGGCTGCTCGCACGCGCCGGTCAATCGCGTGAACCCTCCACGAGCGGCCCCACACCCGAACTATGGTGTGGAACTCTCGATCATGGAGGAAGCACTATGAAGCACACGATTACCCTGCGTATCGGTCGTTCGGCACTGGTGACCGCGCTGGCTGGAGGGGTCGCGCTGGCCGGCGTCGCACCCGCGGCGAACGCCGCCGCCTCAGCCGCCCCCACCGCCTCCGCGGCCCAGCAGATGACGATCGGGCCGTTCGGGTACGGCCCCCTGAAACTCGGGATGTCCGCCGCGCGGGCCAAGGCGACCGGGAAGATCGTCCGCAAGACCATCAACGCCCCCACCACGTGCTCGGCCTGGGACCTGAAGGAGCAGAAGTACGACGGCGACCGGGCGGGGGTGTTCATCTCCAAGACGCAGGGCGTGGTCACGATCTCCGCGCCCGGCAGCGTCAAGACGCCCCAGGGCATCGGCAGGGGCTCCACGCCCGCGCAGCTGAAGGCCGCCTACCCCAACCTGAAGCAGAGCCGGCTGTACGGCACCCCCGTCGCCGCCGTGCCGGGCAACCCGAAGGCGATCTACGTCTTCCTCGCGTCGAAGAACATGGTCGTCGGTGTGACCCTGGTCCTGACCGCACAGACCTGCCTCAGATAGTGGCCTGTCGCGCGAGTTAGGCGGGCGTCTTCGGCACCAGTTCGCAGGACGCCACCGGGCCTTCCAGTGCTGCTCCACCTGTAGACGGGATCTTCGAGAGCCCGATCACATGTGTTCGACACGAACGGGATGCGCCCGCGTCAGCGCGAAACGATCACACCGCCGCGGCGTCGAGCAGGATCCGCGCCAGCTCGCGCGGCTGGGAGAACATCGGCCAATGACCGGTGTCCATCTCCACCAGCCGCCAGCGCTCGCTGGTCAGCAGCTTGGCGACGTCGCCGTTCGGCTCGTCGCCGTCGAGCAGGCACTTGACGTACGTCGCCGGAAGCTCGCCGAGCGGGCGTGCCAGCACGGCCGGCTCGGTCAGCGTGGCGCCCGGGTGCGGCGTCGAGCCGCCCACGATCCGCGCGATCTGCTCGTCGGTGAGCCCCTGGCCTTCGCAGTCGGCCGCGGTCAGCGGGGCCCAGAAGCCCCCGTTCTCGGCGATCGAGGACTCCACCATCGCCCGCCCGTCAGGCCAGGGGGACACGAACGACTCGCCGTCGGCCGGCACGTTGGAGTCGACGAAGACCACCCGAGCCAGCCGGTCGCCGATCCGCTCGGCGGCCTGCCCGACCGGGATGCCCGAGTAGCTGTGCCCGACCAGGATGACGTCGCGCAGATCGTGCCGTTCGACCTCGTCGACGATGTCCTGCACGTGGGCCTGCTGCCCGGCCGGCACACCCTGCTTTTCGGCGAGACCGGACAGCGTCAACGGGTGGACGCTGTGGCCTGCCGCACGCAGCTCCGGCACCACCTCGTCCCACGCCCACGATCCGAGCCACGCGCCTGCTACAAGTACGTATTCCGCCATGGCGGCAACCTAGCGAAGACGTCCGACAATCTCAGGCCCGGTTGCTACGCGAGGCCCCACGCGGCCAAGTCCGCACGGGTTCGTGGGAACCGGGGGGCTGGTGCGGGTGAGTTAGGGGTGAAGGGTGCGAACGCGCCCTGTGGAAGGACTTCCCCCTATGAGAGGACTCACCCAAGTGGCGGTGATCACTGACGCCGCCCTCATCGAGGAGTCGATGGCCGACCCTGAACGGTTCGCCTGCCTCTTCGACAGGTACGCGGATGAGATCCACCGCTATGCCACCAGGCGCCTCGGACAGCAGAACGTCTCCGCGGCCGACGACGTGACGGCGGAGACGTTCCTGGCGGCGTTCCGCAAACGTTCCGCTATGACCTGTCCAGACTGGACGCCGCGCCCTGGCTGTACGGCATCGCCTCCAACCTGATCGCCAAGCACCGCCGTACCGAGCTGCGCAGGCTGCGGGCCCTGGCCAGGCTTCCCAGCGACGAGGACCACCCCTTCGAGCAGCGCAGCATCGACAGGATCGATGAACGAGTTCGACCTGATCAACGAGGCGCGGCCCGAAGTGACGTCCTACGACCCCGCCACCAAGGCCATGGCCAGGGACCGGCTTCTTACGGCCGGCAGGGCCCGGTGGGCCTGGCGCAAGCCGTACACCTTCGCCGTCGCTGGAGGGCTGGCGCTGGCCGTGGGCTTGGTCGTGGTGCAGGTCCCGCCCGCCTCGAACCCGCCTCACGAGCTGACGCTGCTGTCGGCCGCCGAAGTACTCCACCGCGCGGCGGGGGCCGCTGTTGACGAGATCGAGCCGCGCGACGACCAGTACATCGTGGTGAAAACGCAGGAGACCGCCGACTACTCGCTGGCGCCCTTCGACAAGTCCCGGCAGCACTACTACCGGCGCGTCAAGGACACCGTCTGGTTGCGCACCGGCGAAAGACAGCAGGGGCAGCTCGCCGACGGTGTGCACGAACGGACGACCATCGAGCCCCTAGCCTACGCCGGCCAACCGATCCCGAAGTCCGCCTACAAGGACATGGGCACCAGGGTCGACCCCGTCGTCTACTGCAAGGGCATGAAGAGCGACTACGCGACAATCAGGAGGCTGCCCACCGACGTGGAGGGCATGCGTGCCCACCTCGACGCCATGTGGAAGCCCAAGGCGGACAAGCTGACACCGTTTCTCGCCTTCCTCGCGGCACGTGAGTTGCTGTGGCAGACGTACTTGCCGGCCGCGCAGCGCAGTGCGCTGTACGAGGCGCTGAGCACGTTCCCCGGCATCACCCTCGACGAGGAGGTGCAGGACGCGGCGGGCCGCAAGGGCATCGGCGTGGGCTTCGTGAGCCCGGACGGGGTGCGCTGGGAGCTGATCTTCGACAGGGACACCTACGCGCTGCTCGGCGACAGGACCGTCGTGGTCGACGCTGAGGCGGCCAAGTCGCCGGTCGGCACCGTGGTGGGGGCCACGGCGCAACTCGAGATCTCGGTCGCCGACTCAGCGCCCAAGGTCAAGGTCGACGACCGCTTCAAGGACGGGAAAGGGTGCACCGGTGACTGAGCCGTCTTCTTGATGTGCCCCAGCCGGCACCTGATCCCGCAGAGGCACAGGAGGTTCGCTGGGTCGCGCCCGACGATCTCGCGCGGTACGACATCCATCCAGCGATACGTCTGCGAATCGGCCGGGGTCTCGAAGACGGGGCGGAGCCCTATCTCGGTTGAAGCCCGCGCGCCCCACGATCAGACACGGGTGCCTGAGAGCGGCCGCACCTCCCACGGTGGCGACCGGCAACTAACCTACTCTCCGGCGATAGGCCCTGGCCGGCGTCCAGGACGCCGGGTGAGGCATGTGGCCGGGGTTCGAGGCAAGAGCGGGTGCCGAAATCTCGGGCGGCGAATCGCAGCAAAGGTGTAGGAATTAGCGCGTGATGATGGCTGAGCACGCTCAATCCCTGTCCCCGGTCAACTCGCAGGTGCGGCGGAAGGCCCTGCGGCCGCAGGATCTCCAGCCGCTCTTCGTCGAGCGGGTCAACGCCCGCGATCTGGAGGGGCTCGAAGAGCTCTACGAGCCTGACGCGGCACTGCACTATCCGGCCGGGCACATCGCCCAGGGGATCGAGGAGATCCGGCTGGTGTTGAGGGATTTCCTGGCCGCCGAGCCCCTCATGACGGCCGAGCCCGTCAGCGCGGTCCTCGCTGGTGACCTGGCACTGACCTCGGGGGTGTGGACCATGGAGATCGCCGGGCCCGATGGTCGGCCGTTCCACGCGACGGGGCAGACGGCCGAGGTCGCGCGCCGCCAGGCCGATGGGACATGGCGGATGATCATCGATGATCCGGACTTCGTCAGGCCTCAGGACTGACATGGCGCCCTGCTCCGTCAGCGGGTACGCCCGTCCCGGAGCAGGGCGATCGTCTCGATGAGACGTCGCTGCCTGGTCTCGGGCTTCTTGGCTCCCTCGACGGAGAGAACGAACCACTGCTTCTTGGTATAGGAGAGCGTGTCGAAGAACCTCTTGGCCTCGGCGTCGCGGTCGAGGGCCTCGGCGAGATCGGCTGGCACGGCGACCTCGCGGGGTTCGGTGTCGAGTTCGAGGTTCACCACGACGTCGTCGCCCGCGGAGACCTCCGCGTGTGTGCGGTTCTCCGCGCTGATCCCGACCATGTATCTGCCGCCCATGGACGCCACGGTCGAGCGGTAGGTGTGACCGTTGATCGTGACGCGGACGGGGGGCCGCTTGCCCGCTCCGAGGTCGGCGACGACCTCGTCGGGCACCTGGAACCCCGTGGCGGTTTTGCCGGCCAGCTCGAGTGTGACTCGGAATCTCATCACTGTCGTCTCTCTACGGGTGGAGCTCGGGCTGATAGGTCAGATGAACGACACCGGTGCTGAAGGTCGCGGAGTCGATCAGCCGCAACGGTGTCTGCCGGTCGTCGTCGAAAAGGCGCCGGCCGCGGCCCAGGACGATGGGGTGGACCAGCAGCTGGAGTTCGTCCAGGACGCCCTGACGCAGCAGTGACCGGACCAGGGTGGGACTGCCGCTGATGGTGACGTTGTTTCCGGGTTCCTCCTTGATCTTGGTGAGCTCGGCGGCTACGTCGCCGCCGAGCAAGGTGGTGTTGTGCCACCGCACCGTGTCCAAGGTCGTGGAGGCGACCAGTTTGGGCATCGTGTTGATCCGCTCTGCCAGCGGCACCTCGCTGCCGCGCTGCGGCCAGGAGGCGGCGAACACCTTGTAGGTGGTCCGCCCGAGCAGCAGGATGTCGGACTCGTGGAATTGTGCGGCTACCACCTCGCCCATCTGCTCGTTGTAATAGGGGAAGTGCCAGTCCTCAGGTGCTTCCATGACACCGTCCACGGACACGAACAGCTGCGCGACGATCTTCCTCATGACCTCTCCTCGGTGGGTGGTGTCTCTGGGGATGCCTGGGCGACGCGGTCTCAGGCGGCGAAGAACTCCGCCAGGACGGGGGCGATGGCCGCCGGGTCGACGTTGTGGGGCTGACCGTGCAGGGTGCGGCGCTGGGGGGTGGGCAGGGCCGCGGTGATCGCCTCGGCGGCGGTGCTGACCCAGGGGATCGTCCCGCCGTCGATCACGATCGTGGGAACGGTGATGGAGGCCAGCTGGTCGGCGGGCAGGGAGAAGTCACCGGCGACCTCGGCGTCGTAGGCCAGGGCGGGCGCGGTGGAGCCCATCGCCTCCCAGAACGGGCCGGCCTTCATTCCGGCGACGAACTCGGCGGGCATGAGCACGGCCTCCAGGAAGAACAGTTCGAGCATGTCGCCGTGACGGCCCTGCTCGCGCAGCGCGAACTGCTGGTCGCGATAGTCGGCGGGGACGGCCGGGCGGGTGCCAGGGAGGATGTAGGGCACCTCCCACAGCGCCAGCCTGGTGATGGCCAGACCACGAGCCGCGGCCTGGACGGCGAGGATCCCGCCGCCGGAGGTCCCGTACACCATCGCCGATCCGCCCGCTTCGGTGATCAGGGCCTGGATGTCCTCGAACTCGCGGTCCACTGAGTACGGCGCGGCGTCGCCGCTCTGGCCCCGGCCGCGCCGGTCGTAGTTGTACACGGTGTAGTCGCCCGCAAGCAGGTCGGCCACCGGCGCGTTCGCCGATCGGTCGGTGGGTCCGCCGCCGATCAGGATGACTGCCGGTCCCGAGCCGATCCGGTCGTACGCGATGGGGGTCCCGTCCGTGGAGATGACCTTGTTCATGGCGTTTCCTCTCGAGTTCGTTCGGTACTGGACCGTACAGTACTTGTTTGAGTACTGGGCCGTCTAGTACTAAACTGAAAATGAGGAGAGGAGCGGACGATGACAGACGTGGCACAGACGACGCCGCAGGTGGAGGGCCGTTCAGCCCGCAAACGCAGGGCGATCATGGAGGCGGCCACCGGGCTGTTCCTGCGTAACGGCTATCAGGGCACCAGCATGGACGAGGTCGCCGCCCTCGCCGCAGTGTCCAAACAGACCGTCTACAAGAACTTCACCGACAAGGAACAGTTGTTCCGCGACATCATCCTCGGCGCTACCGACCGAGTCGGCGAGTTCACCGAGGTCGTCGCCCAGCTCGTCGGCACCGAGGACCTGAAGGAGGACCTGGGTGAGCTCGCCCGCCGATACATCACCGTGGTCATCCAGCCGCGAACGCTGCAGCTGCGCAGGCTTCTCATCGCCGAGGCGGGCCGCTTCCCAGCGGTGGCGCGTGACTATTACCAGCGGGCGCCGGGACGCACGATCGACGCGTTCACCGACTGCTTCCAGAAGCTGGCGGACCGGGGGCTGCTGCGGATCGACGATCCGTCCCTGGCCGCCAGCCACTTCGCCTGGCTGATCTTGTCCCAGCCGATGGACAAGGCCATGTTCTTCGGGGACGAGCAGCAGTACACCCCCGCGGAACTCCACCACTTCGCGGACGAAGGGGTCCGCGTGTTCCTCGCCGCCTACCGGACCTGAGCGAGACGGCCCGCCGGACCTCGACGGCTGAGCGGCGCCGGAGTCGCGGTCGCTGCGCCAGCGCGGGGTGGCCGTGCCCGACATCGCCCTCAAGCTGGTCATCCCCACGGGCAAGAACAAGGGTCGGCATCCCTCCGTCGCCAGCGATTATCGGGTGCTGGCCGACGCCGACGGCGGCTAAGGGGGGCCCAGTCGGGCCCCGAGGACTCGGGGCCGGGCAACGGCCTTCATAACGCCCACCAGTCCCATCAACCAACTGCCGAACCACCACGACAAGAGCGCGGCAGAAACAGCGACCTCAATCGTGGCACGTCACAACCTGGGGGTCCGGGGTGCCGCGCTGGCCACCGTGCTCGCCCGCGCCGTCACGCTCGCGATCTCCCTGGCGACCATGGGACGGGTCCGCGACGCGGGCCCGTCCTTCCCGGCCACGGCCATCCTCAGGACCGGCCTGCCCATGTCCGCGGCCGTGAGTTTCCTGCGCTGGATGACGCTCTACCTGGTGCCCTTCGGCGGCCTGATCGCCGTCGGCGGGGCGCTCCAGGCGAGCGGGAGGGGCGGCCGCCTGCTCGCCGCCACGCTGGCGGGCTTCGCCGTGCAGCTGCCCCTCGCGTACCTGCTGAGCTCGTGGCTCGGGATCGAAGGCGTGTGGCTGTCGATGGCCGCCGGGGCCTCGATCAGCCTCGCAGGCGCGCTAGGGCGGTCCGGATCCGCTCTTCGGTCCGCTCCCGACCCAGCACCTCGATCGACTCGAACAGCGGCAGGCCGACAGTGCGGCCGGTGACCGCGACGCGGACGGGCGCCTGGGCCTTGCCGAGCTTGAGCCCGTGGGCGGCGCCGACCTCCTCCAGCGCCTCCTTGAGCGACTCAGGGTCCCAGCTGAGCGCGGGGAGGCGCTCCAGATAGCCGGTGAGGATCTCCTCGGCGGCGGTCTTCATCGCCTTGTCCCAGGACGCCTGGTCGAACACCGGCTCGTCCAGGAAGAGGAAGTCGACGTTGTTCCTGATCTCCGACAGCACCGAGATGCGGGTCTGGGCCAGGGGGGCGACCTTGCTGAACAGCTCGCGGTCCCAGTCGGCGTCGAGGTAGGTCGCGCAGCGCTCCTCGAACGTCTCGACCGGCAGGGCGCGGATGTACTCGCCGTTGAACGCACGCAGCTTCTTCTCGTCGAAGAAGGCGCTGGACGCGTTGACGTCCTCCAGCTTGAACAGCGGGACCATGTCCGACCACGGCATGATCTCGCGGTCGTCGCCGGGACCCCAGCCGAGCAGCATGAGGTAGTTGACCATGGCCTCGGCCAGGTAGCCCTCGGCGCGGTAGTCCTCGAGCGCCACCTTGTCGCGGCGCTTCGACAGCTTCTTGCGCTGTTCGTTGACGATCACCGGCAGGTGCGCCCAGACCGGCGCGCTCGCGCCCAGCGCGGGCCACAGCAGCTCCTGCTTGGCCGCGTTGCCCAGGTGCTCCTCGCCGCGCACCACGTGCGTGATGTTCTGGGTGATGTCGTCGACGGCGTTGGCCAGCACGTACAGCGGGGAGCCGTCGGTGCGGGCGATGACGAAGTCCTCCTGGGCCTCGTTCGGGAACTCCACGCGGCCGCGGACGACGTCGTCGACCACGGTGACGCCCTCGTCGGGGGTGCGGAAGCGGACCGCGCCCTCGGTCAGGCCGCGCTCGCGGCAGTGGCCGTCGTAGCCCTTGTGCTCGGAGCCGGTGCGGGCGACGAGCTGCTCACGGGTGCAGTCGCAGTAGTACGCCTTGCCGTCGGCGAGCAGCTTGGCCACGGCCTCGCGGTGCTGCGGCTCGTACGCTGATTGGAAGTACGGCCCCTCGAAGGCAGGGTTCGTGCCGTTGATGCCGATCCAGTCGAGTGCCGAGATGATGCCCTCGGTCCACTCGGGACGGTTCCTGGTGGCGTCGGTGTCCTCGATGCGCAGCACGAACCTGCCGCCGGACTGCTCGGCCAGCGCCCAGTTGAACAGCGCGGTGCGGGCGCCGCCGACGTGGAACATGCCGGTGGGAGACGGGGCGAAGCGCACCCGTAGATCAGTCACGGGAGACCACCTTGTTCGTGAGAGTGCCGATGCCTTCGATGCCGACGCTGACCTCGTCGCCGACCTCGAGCGGGCCGACGCCGGCCGGGGTGCCGGTCAGGATCACGTCGCCGGGGATCAGCGTCATGACCGCGCTGACGTAGGCGACCAGTGCGGGGATGTCGTGGATGAGCTGGTTGGTGCGCCCGCTCTGCCGCACCTCACCGTTGACCGTGGTGGTCAGCGCCAGGTCGCTGGGGTCGAGGTCGGTGCGGATCCACGGGCCGAGCGGGCAGAAGGTGTCGAAGCCCTTCGCCCGGGTGAACTGGACGTCCTTCTTCTGCAGGTCGCGAGCGGTGACGTCGTTGGCGCAGGTGTAGCCGAAGATGACGTCCTTGACCCGCTCGACGGGCACGTCGCGGCAGAGCCTGCCGATCACGACGGCCAGCTCGCCCTCGAAGTCGACGCGGTGCGACAGCGCGGTCGGGTACGCGATCGCCTCGCCGTGGCCGATCACGGAGGTGGACGGCTTCATGAACAGGAGCGGCTCTTCGGGCACCTCGTTGCCCAGTTCACGGGCGTGCTCGGCGTAGTTCCGGCCGATGGCGACGACCTTGCTCGGCAGCATCGGCGCGAGCAACTTCACCTGGGACAGCGGCAGCCGCTCCCCCGTGAGCT
The DNA here is from genome assembly GCF_040614375.1 of Nonomuraea sp. NPDC005983. Classification (NCBI taxonomy): domain Bacteria; kingdom Bacillati; phylum Actinomycetota; class Actinomycetes; order Streptosporangiales; family Streptosporangiaceae; genus Nonomuraea; species Nonomuraea sp. NPDC005983. The sequence continues at coordinate 68,202 of NZ_JBEXUP010000016.1, read as the reverse complement.
GCACGTCGCCGAACGGGTGACCAGACACGCCGGAGACGAACTCCTCGCCCGGGCCGCCCTCGACCACGCCGAACGACACGCCTTCGCCTGTGGAGTACCTCGCTATACGCACCCGACAAGGCTATCGCCGCCGCCACTCGAGTCGGCCCATCGCACGCCCTCGTCATCGGAAGGCCGCTACCGCGACACCTGAGTAACACGCAAGTCAGAACGTCCCAAAATCACCCCTAAAGTCTGTTTTGTCGGACATTATCCCTGGTCGGCCGGATATCTCGTCAGATGAGGGGCAAACGGCGAACGCTGGAGGTGACGGATCGTGGCGGACACGGTACTCAAGAATCAGACGTCGACCGTCCCGAAGCAGGCAGGCGGCCCCGGCAGCGCGCTCGTCACCGACAAGGGCACCACCAGCATCGACGACGTCGTCGTGGCGAAGATCGCCGGGCTCGCCGCGCGCGAGGTGTCCGGCGTGCACGCCATGGGCGGCGGCGCGGCCAGAGCGCTGGGCACCATGCGCGGCATGGTCGGCGCCGAGACCAGCGTCACGCAGGGCGTGTCGGTGGAGGTAGGCGAGCGGCAGGCGGCCGTCGACCTCGACCTGGTGGTCGAGTACGGCATCGCCATCCCCGAACTGGCCGCGGCCGTGCGCAGGAACGTCATCAACGCGATCGAGCGCATGTGCGGCCTGGAGGTCACCGAGGTCAACATCAGGGTGGACGACGTCAACCTGCCCGGCCAGGAAGAGGCCAGGAAGAAGGAGCGCAAGAAGGAGGAGCCGGAGCCGGAGCAGGAGTCGAGGGTCCGATGACGGACGCCCGGAAGATCGCCGACCGCGCCCGCTCCTGCCCCGGAGTGGCGGGGCTGTCGGGCGGCCCCTTCGGGGTGGTGGCCACGTACCTGCCCGGCGAGCGAATCACCGGCGTCTCCGTGACCGACGACGAAGTGGACATCGCCATCGTGGCCCGCCTCACCGAACCGCTCCTCGAAGCCGAGCCGTTCCCCGAGACGGCGGACCGGCTGCGCCAGGCGATGGCGGACCTGACCGGGGACCGCCGGGTGAACGTGCGGATCCACGACGTGGTGGAGGAGCCCCGATGACCACCCCGTCCACCGCAGACCCGCGCGCCGCGGCCCGGCCGCAGGTGCCGGTGCAGCGACCCGCTCCTGCGCGCCTTCCCGAGGAGCGACGGGGACGCACCGAGGTGAGCGACAGGGTCGCCGCGAAGATCGCCTGCCGCGTCGCGAGAGAGCTGCCCGAGGTGCTCGACGTGGGCGAGCGCGGCGGTCTGCCGTGGACGCGCTCGCCCGGCGCCGAGGTACGCGACGACCACGTGACGATCGCCCTGGACGTGGTCGTCGCCTACCCGGCGCCGCTGCGCTCGACCACAGGACGGATCAGGCGGCACGTGGCCGCGCGGGTCGGCGAGCTGACGGGGCTGCGGGTCCGGCGCGTGGACGTGGCCGTGACCGACCTGCGGGTGACGCCATGATCGCGCCGGTGAACCGGGCCGCCGACCGGGCGGCGGTGCGCGCCTTCCGCCCGCAGCGGACGATCCCGGCCGTCGTCGTGGCCGTGCTGCTCACGCTGCTCGGGCTGGCCGTGGTCGTCGAGACGATCTCGGCGCTGGCCGGTCACCCGCTGCGGTGGATCCCGTACGACCGGATGCTCGCCTGGGCCACCACGACGCCGTGGCGGTCACCGGCCTTCCTGTCGATCGCCGCGCTCGTGACCCTCGTCGGCCTCGCGCTGCTGGCCCTCGCGGTGGTGCCCGGACGGCCGCGCATGGTCCCGGCGCGCACCGGCGACGCCGACCTGATCATCGGGATGCGGCCCAGGAGCTTCACCAGGGCGCTGGCCCACGCCGCCGAGGAGGTGTCCGGCGTCCACTCCGCCACGGCCAGGATCCACGGCCGCGCCGTCGCAGTCACAGCGACCACGTCCGGCTGGGACGAGCAGCACTTCGAGGCGGCCGTGCGCGACGCGGTCCTGACCAGGATGGCGGCGCTGAGCCCGGTCGAGCCGTACCAGGTCAAGGTCAAGCTGAAGGAGCACAGGTGAACCGCAGGACGGGACGCGGCAACAGGCTGGGCCTGGCCCTGGTCGGGCTGGTGCTGACCATCCTGGGCGTGCTGGCGTTGATCAGGGCGGCGTCCGCGCCGACGGGCACGCCGGTCGTGTACGGCGGTGCCACGGGGCCGTTCTTCGCCGCCGCCTCCCCGTGGATCTGGTGGGCCGTCGCCGTGCTGTCGATCGTCGTGGCGCTGCTCGGCCTGCGCTGGCTGGTCGTCCAGGGGCGCGGGCAGGCGCCCCGCGCGCTGCGGCTGGAGAGCGGCCCTGGAGGCGTCACGGACGTCTCAGCCGGCGGCGTGGCGCACGCGGTCGCCGCCGACCTGACGTCCAGCCCTGCCGTGCTGCGCGCCGACGCGGACCTGGCGGGCACGGGCCGGCGTCCGGAGGTGCGGCTGCGCCTGGTCACGGACGAGCAGGCGCCGATGCGCGCGCTCACCGACCACCTGGCCGGGGTGACGCTGCCACGCATGCGCAGCGCTCTGGAAACCGACCGGGTGCCGACCGTGGCCCGCGTCACCCTGGAGCCACCGCAGACCCCCTACCGCATGGTGCGCTAGCTAGCGCCAACGCGCCGATCGCTGGGATGTGTCCTCGAATCCGAGAGCTGGAACTACCGGTCGAGGGGGTTGGCGGCGATGCGCTCGACGATGCCCGCGCGGACGAACTGGCCGGCCAGGCTCGACGGCTTGCGCATGCCCTGCTCGGTGACGCAGGCCGTGAACTCCTTGGCGATCTCCAGCCGGGGGTGGCGTTCCAGGACCTCCTCACGCAGCGGCGTGGGGATCTCCTCGGTGCGGCGGCCGGAGATGTCCATGCCGGTCGAGAGCTCCAGCAGGTGGCCCTCCGGGTCGTCCTCCAGCGGCACCTCGTCCCACATGTGGCGGACGATCACCTCGGCGGCCCTGACCCGCCGCTCGACGGACCAGCCCGCGCCCGCGCAGAACGCCCACGCGACGTACCCGCCCGCCTCCTCGAACGGCACCGTGTGGCTGTCGAACTCCGCGGTCAGGCCGAGGTCGTGCAGCATCGCCGACACGTACAGCAGCTCCGCGTCGAAGGTGATGTCGTGCGTCGCGGCGTAGGCCGCCGCCCACAGGTAGGCCCGCACGGAGTGGTTGAGCAGCGAGGGCGAGTGGAAGCGGGTGGCCACTTCCAGCGCGCCGCGGCACGCCGGGGTGTCGGGAATGACGAGGTCGTCGAGCTTCATGCGTCAAGCATGTCGTGGAATGCTAACGATCTGGAACTCAACTTGACCAGTTGATCGCGATTCGTACAGCATGTTCCGCCCCCATCTTTTGGTCCGGAAGGAACTGGCGTGCGCCGCGTCGCGATCCCCCTTGCTCTTACGCTCGTCCTAGGCGGCGTGGTGAGCCCAGCGCAGGCCGACACGTCGGTGAAGCGCACCGCGCAGTGCCAGGGCGACTGGATCCCCGGGACACCGACCGCCGATGACGTGATGCGCGGCGAGATCTCCCTCGTCGGCCTGCCCGAATACAAGATCGGCAAGACGATCAACTGGGGGGCGAGCCCGTACCACAACCGCTCCTGGGAGTTCGTCTTCCAGTCGCTGCGCTGGATGGGGACGCTCGTCGTGGCCTACGAGAACACCGGCGAGGAGCGCTATCTCGACCGGGCCAAGGAGATCGCCAAGGACTGGGTCACCCACAACAGGCGCGGCGCCAAGGGCACCAAGCCGTACGTGTGGAAGGACCACCCGGTCTCGCTCCGCTCGCAGGCGCTCGTCTGCCTGAGCATGCACGTCAAGGACGACTGGCTGAAGCAGAGCCTGGCCGAGCACGCCAAGCTGCTGTCCGACCCGAGGCTCTACAAGAAGGGCCACAACCACGGGATGGACCAGGACATCGCGCTCATGGGCATCGGCTGCCGCTACGGCCGCAAGGACTGGGCCGACCTCGCGTCCCGGCGGCTGACCGGCACGGTCAAGCTGGACGTCGACTCGCAGGGCGCGCTCATGGAGCAGGCGCCGCGCTACGCCGTCTACGTCCACGGCAGGCTCCAGGTGGCGATGGCCAACATGAAGGCGTGCGACCGCAAGGTGCCCGGCGAGATCGCCAAGCGCGCCGACGCGCTGAAGGACTTCGTCGCCCACTCGACCGAGCCGAGCGGCTACATGGCGCCGATCGGCGACGGCAGCGCCGAGACCGAGCCCAAGATGGAGACGGGCACGCCCAAGGAGAAGGTCAAGGTCTACAAGGCCGGCTACGTGTACGGCCGGACCGAGTGGGGCAAGCCCGACTCCGCGTACTACACGATCAGGTTCGGCCCCGGCATGAAGTTCCACGGCCACGAGGACCACCTGGGCGTCACCTACTACGCCCAGGGCCGCGACATCCTGGTGGACGCCGGGTTCCACTCCTACGAGAAGAGCGCCTACCGGTACTGGACGCTCTCCCCCGAGGCGCACAACGTCCCGATCGTCGCGGGCGAGCGCTTCCGCCCCCGCACGGCCAGCAAGCTCACCAAGACCAGGTACGGCAAGGACCAGCAGGCGTTCCAGCTCACCGACAAGGCGTACGGCGCCGCCCGCACCCGCTCGGTCCTGGTCGACCACGGCCAGGACCTGATGGCCGTGCTCGACACCGCGTCCGGTGGCAAGAAGATCAGTAACCTGTGGCGGTTCGACCCGTCGCTCAAGGTCGTCTCCAACCGGGGCGGCCGGGTCGTCCTCGGCGACGGGAAGTTCAAGGTCACGCTGGTGCAGCTCACCGCTTCCTGCTCGCCGGTCGGCGGGCAGAAGGTGGAGCGCGGCGGCAAGCTCGGCTGGGCCTCGCCGACCTACCTGTCGAAGCAGCCCGCCACCGTGGTGGTCTCGCCGTCCGCCGAGTCACTGCTCACCGTGATCGTGCCGGGGACGGACGCGCCGAAGGTGTCATGCTCCGGCTCGAAGATCGAGGTCCAGGGCGTCACCTTCTCCACCAGGCTCCTCTGACCGGTACGGCCCGCACCGTGCGGGCCGTACCGGGCGGGATCAGGTGGTCTCGCGGCCCGCGCGCAGCAGGCCGTACGTGACCGCCTGCTCCAGCGCCTGCCAGGACGCGTCGATGACGTTCTTGCCGACCCCGACCGTGGCCCACTCGGCCGTGTCGTCGCTGGACGTGATGAGGACGCGGGTGATCGCCCCCGTGCCGTGGGTGCCTTCGAGGATGCGCACCTTGTAGTCGACCAGCTCCAGCCTGGCCAGCTCCGGGTAGATCTTCTCCAGCCCCAGCCGCACGGCCCGGTCGAGGGCGTTGACGGGGCCGTTGCCCTCGCCGGTGGCGACGATCCGCTCGCCCTTGGCGTGCAGCTTGACCGTGGCCTCGCTGACGAGGTCGCCGCCCTTGGTGCGCTCGACGATCACCCGCCAGGACTCGACCTCGAAGTGCCGCCTGCGCTCGCCGTGGACGGTGTCGCGCAGCAGCAGCTCGAAGGAGGCGTCGGCGGCCTCGAACGTGAACCCCTGGGCCTCGAGGTCCTTGACCCGGTCCACGAGGGTCTTGGTGGACTCGGGAGTGAGCTCGTAGCCCAGCTCGCGGCCCTTGAGCTCGACGGAGGCGCGGCCCGCCATGTCGGAGACCAGCATCCGCATGTCGTTGCCCACGGCGGCGGGGTCGATGTGCTGGTAGAGGTTCGGGTCGACCTTGATGGCGCTGGCGTGCAGCCCGGCCTTGTGCGCGAACGCGGACGTGCCGACGTAGGGCGCGTGCGAGTTCGGGGTGACGTTGGTGACCTCGGTGATCGCGTGGGCGATGCGGGTCATGTCGGCGAGGGCGGCGGGCGGCACGAGGTCGAAGCCGCGCTTGAGCTGGAGGTTGGCGACGACGGTGAACAGGTTGGCGTTGCCGGAGCGCTCGCCGTACCCGTTGGCGCAGCCCTGCACGTGCGTGGCGCCCGCCTTGACGGCGGCGAGCGTGTTGGCGACGGCGCAGCCGGTGTCGTCGTGGCAGTGGATGCCGACCCTGGCGCTGGTCTCGACGGCCCGCGCCACGACCTCGCCGAGTTCGTCGGGGAGCATGCCGCCGTTCGTGTCGCACAGGGCGATGACGTCGGCGCCCGCCTCGGCGGCGGTGCGCAGGACCTCCAGCGCGTAGGCTGGGTTGGACTTGTAACCGTCGAAGAAGTGCTCGGCGTCGAGGAAGACTCGCTGCCCCTCCGCACGGAGGTGAGAGACCGTGTCGCGGATCATCGCGAGGTTCTCCTGGAGAGTCGTGCGGAGGGCCAGCTCCACGTGCCGGTCGTGACTCTTGGCGACAAGGGTCACGACCGGCGCGCCGGATTCGCGCAGTGCGGCCACCAGTGGGTCGTCGGCTGCCTTCACACCGGCCCGGCGGGTCGCGCCGAACGCGGCTAGCTGCGCGTGCTCCAGGTGCAGCTCTGTTCGAGCGCGCCTGAAGAACTCGGTGTCCTTGGGGTTGGCGCCGGGCCAGCCCCCTTCGATGAAGCCGACGCCCAGTCCGTCCAGATGGCGCGCGACGGCGAGCTTGTCGGCGACGGTGAGGTTCAGGCCCTCCTGCTGTGCGCCGTCACGCAGCGTCGTGTCATAGACGTGAAAGCGGTCGTCGGCCATGGTGGTTCGTCTCCCTGGAAACAAAAAGACCCCTCACGGACGTGAGAGGTCTGCGCGCTGGCGGTGCCCTTTGTCAGCCAGCGCGCCTGCCGATAATGAGCAGACCGTAGAACATGGTGCTTGTGAGTCTGCCATACGAACTCACCATTTGGCACATCGATCTCATGCTCTGGGACACCCTCAGACCGTGACGCCGTCTCCGCCGGTGATGGCGCGCTCCAGCGCGACGGGGTCGAAGGCCAGCTCACCCAGCATCTGACCGTTGAGCAGGACGGTCGGCGTGCCGTCGATCTTGATCTTCGCCGTCTCCTCGAGGTGCGTCTTCGCGTACGACTGCGAGGTGACGCAGTCGTCGACCGAGGCGCCCGCCCTCCTGGCCGCGCCGACCAGCTCCGTCACGGTGAAGCCCGAGGCGACTCCGTGCGGGGCGGGCTGCATCGCGAACAGCTCGTCGCGGAAGCGCAGCCAGTTGGCCTCGGGCACGCACCTGGCCGCCGCCGCGGCCCTGATGGAGTTCGACCGCATGGGCTCGTCCTGGAAGATCGTGACGGTGTGGAAGACCACCTTGACCTTGCCTTCCAGGGCCAGCTTCTCAAGGGTGGCGTTCACCCTGGAGTGCAGCTCCTTGCAGACCGGGCAGTCGAAGTCCTCGTACAGGTCGAGCACCGGCGCGCTGCCGCCCTTGTCGGCCAGCACCATCGTCCCGTCCGGTTGCCGGGTCAGCCTGACGCCCTGCGCCGACTCGCCCGGCTGCGTGAAGGCCATCACCACGACCACGGCCAGCACCGCGATGGCGGCCACCACGGCCGCCAGCCTCTTCGTCATCCGCCGCCCCTTCGTTGATCGCGCAGACCCTATCCGAAACGCGGGACAGCGGGCATGACGGGGTATTCACCGAGCTTTGCCAAAAACTGACTTTCGCCGGGGTATGCCGGGTTCATGGCGCACCTGCCCGCCTACCAGCCCATGCTGGCACAGCTCGGAAGCCTGCCACCGCCCGCCCAGGAGGACAGGTGGTGCACCGAGATGAAATGGGACGGGGTCAGGGCGCTGGCCTACGTCGAGGGGCGGGCGCTGCGGCTGACGTCCCGCAACGGCAAGGACATCACGCCCGCCTACCCCGAGCTGTACCCGATCGCCGGGGCGGTCGGCGGGCACGACGTGGTGCTCGACGGCGAGATCGTGGCCTGGGACGAGCAGGGCAGGCCGTCGTTCGGGGCACTCCAGCCGCGCATGCACCAGCGCAACCCCGCCCAGGTGGCCGAGCTGGCCAGGTCCACGCCCGTCACGTACCTAGTGTTCGACATCCTGCACGTGGACGACACGCCGTCGGTGCGCAGGCCGTACACGGAGCGGCGCGAGTTGCTGAAGACCCTGGTGATGCCGGGGTACCGCTGGGAGGTCCCGGTCGAGTTCGAGGACCACGCGCAGCAGGCGCTGGAGGCGAGCATGCGGCTGGGGCTGGAAGGCGTGGTGTGCAAGCTCCGCTCGGCCCCCTACCGGCCCGGCAGGCGCTCCGCCGAGTGGACGAAGGTGAAGAACGTCCGGACGGCCGAGGTGGTGATCGGCGGCTGGAAGCCCGGGGCCGGGCGGCGCTCCGGCATGATCGGGTCCCTGCTGCTCGGCGCGTACGACCCCGCCGGACGGCTCGTCTACGTCGGGCACGTCGGCACCGGCTTCACCGAGGCGATGCTGCGTGACCTGCGGGAACGGCTGGCGCCGCTGGAGCGGCCGGACTCGCCGTTCACCGTGCCCGTGCCGCGCGAGTTCGCGAGGGACGCGCGCTGGGTCGAGCCGCGCCTGGTCGGCGAGGTGCAGTTCATGGAGATCACCGAGGACCACCGGCTGCGCCACCCCTCCTGGCGTGGGCTGCGGCCCGACCGGCTCCCGTCGGAGGTCGACTGGGCCGAGCGGCGCGACGTGGGATGAGCTCGCTTCACCCCCTCGCGCGGACGACAATGATCCGATGAAGGGAAACCTGCTCGGCCCCAATGTGGCCCAGTACATCCTCGACCACACCACCAAGCCTGACCCGCTGCTCGAAGCCCTGGCGAAGGAGACCGTCGCGGCGACCGGCGACAGCGCCGGCATGCAGATCACCGCGGATCAGGGCAGGCTGCTCACCATGATCACGCAGCTGGTCGCGCCGGACGTCGCCGTCGAGGTCGGGACGTTCACCGGCTACTCCTCGCTCTGCATCGCCCGCGGGCTGTCAGGTGGCACCCTGCACTGCTTCGACGTGAGCGAGGAGTGGACGTCGATCGCCCGCCGCTACTGGGAGACGGCGGGCGTGGCCGACCGGATCACGCTCACGATCGGCCCCGCGCGCGACACGCTCGCCGCCTTCCACGAGCGCGTCGACCTGGCCTTCCTCGACGCCGACAAGCCCAACTACCCGGCCTACTACGAGCTGCTGGTGGATCGGCTGCGGCCCGGAGGGCTGCTCATGGTCGACAACACCCTCTGGAAGGGCCGCGTCGCCGACCCGGCCGACAACGAACCGGCCACCGTGGTGATGCGCGAGTTCAACGACCTGGTGGCCGAGGACCCGCGGGTGACGGTCGTCGTGCTGCCTGTCGCTGACGGGCTCACGCTCGTCCGCAAGAACTAGCCGCCACCCGCGCGGCCCGGGTCAGCTGATCTTGTGGACCCAGCCGTGCTTGTCCTCCCTGGTGCCGTACTGGACGCCGACCAGCTCCTCGCGGATCCGCATGGTCACCGGGCCGGGGGCGCCGTCGGCGATGGTCCAGGCGCGGTCGGCGCCCTTGACCGAGCCGACCGGGGTCACCACCGCGGCCGTGCCGCACGCGAACACCTCGGTCAGCTCGCCCGACTCGCTCGCCGCCTGCCACTCGTCGGTCGAGATGAGGCGCTCCTCGGCCTCCAGGCCGAGTTCGGCGGCCATGGACAGGATGGAGTCGCGGGTGATGCCCGGCAGCAGGGTGCCGGTCAGCGCGGGGGTGACGAGCTTGTCGCCGAAGACGAAGAACAGGTTCATCCCGCCCATCTCCTCGACGTACTTGTGCTCGTGCGCGTCGAGCCAGACCACCTGGTCGCAGCCCTGCTCGACGGCCTGCCGCTGCGCGACGAAGGCCGCCGCGTAGTTGCCGCCGCACTTGGCGAAGCCGGTGCCGCCGGGCGCGGCGCGGGTGTACTCGGTCGACAGCCACACCGAGACGGGCTTCACACCGCCGGCGAAGTACGAGGCCGCCGGTGAGGCGATCACCATGTACCTGTATTTCCGCGAGGGGTAGTTGACCCCCAGCCCGACCTGGGTCGCGATGATGAACGGCCGCAGGTACAGGCTGTGCCCCTCGGCGGTGGGCACCCAGTCGCGGTCGGTCTGGACGAGCACTTCCAGCGACTCGACGAACGTCTCCTCCGGCAGCTCCGGCATGGCCATCCGGACGGCCGACTGGTTGAAGCGGGCCGCGTTGGCGTACGGGCGGAACGTCACGATCGAGCCGTTGCCCTGCCGGTACGCCTTGAGCCCCTCGAACAGCTCCTGCGCGTAGTGGAAGACCGCGGTGGCGGGGTCGAGCGAGAGCGGCCCGTACGGCTGGAGCCGCGCGTCGTGCCACCCCTCGCCCTCGGTGTAGTCGATGGTGACCATGTGATCGGTGAAGACCTGTCCGAATCCGGGACTCACCAGTGCCTGCTCCCGCTCGGCCACGGTGCGCGCGTGGTCGGATAGCTGCACGTCGAAGCTGAGCTTCTGAGCAATGGTCATGGCGAAGGTCCTTCTCTCTGCGATCTCGACAGCACTGCGCGGGGCAGTCCGTACTTCCTATTGTCTCGCTATTTGGGATGGCAAGGGGTAGGTGGGGTGTTTTGACCGTGCGGACACCAAAAAGCGCCCGGCAGTCCGTCACCGGACCGCCAGGCGCTTGCGGAGCTAGGCGGCCCTAGCTCGATACTCGCGCGGTGATGTCGTCGCCGATCTCGTGCGTGGTGCGGCCCGCCCACCCGGTCAGGCGCTCCAGGATGTCGTCGGCGACGGCCTGCTCGACCTTGGCCGCCTCGGCGTGCAGGCCGAGGTGGTCGAGGAGCATGGCGGCCGACAGGATGGTCGCGGTCGGGTCGGCCTTGCCCTGGCCGGCGATGTCGGGGGCGCTGCCGTGCACCGGCTCGAACATGCTGGGCGCGGTGCGCTCGGGGTTGATGTTGCCGCTGGCGGCCAGGCCGATGCCGCCGGCGATGGCCGCGCCGAGGTCGGTGATGATGTCGCCGAAGAGGTTGTCGGTGACGACGACGTCGAAGCGCTCGGGCTGGCTGACGAAGAACATCGAGGCCGCGTCGATGTGGTAGTAGTCGGTGCTGACCTCGGGGTACTCCTCCGCCACCCGGTTGACGGTGCGCTGCCACAGGTCGCCGGCGAAGGTCAGCACGTTCGTCTTGTGGATGAGGCTGAGCTTCTTGCGGGGGCGCGACTTGGCCTTCTCGAAGGCGTACCGCACCACGCGCTCCACGCCGTAGGCGGTGTTGAGCGACTCCTGGGTGGCGATCTCGTACGGGGTGCCGCGGCGCATGACGCCGCCGGTGCCCGCGTACAGACCCTCGGTGCCCTCGCGGACCACGATCATGTCGATGTTCTCGGTCGGCGTGTCGGCCAGCGGGGTCTCGACGCCGGGGAAGAGCTTGACCGGGCGCAGGTTCACGTAGTGGTCGAACGCGAAGCGCAGGCGGAGCAGCAGGTCGCGCTCCAGGATGCCCGGCGGGACGCTGGGGTCGCCGACGGCGCCGAGCAGGATCGCGTCGTAGCCGCGCAGCTCTTCGAGCACGGAGTCGGGGAGCGTCTCGCCGGTTCGGTGGTAGCGGGCGGCACCCAGGTCGTAGTGGGTGGGCTCCAGCTTGACGCCGACCGCTTCGAGGACCTTCAGCCCCTCTGCCACGACTTCGGCGCCGATGCCGTCGCCGGGGATGACCGCCAGGCGGATGTTACGCGACTCCATGGACGGTACCTTACCGGCTCGTCTCGGCTGACGAACACACCATCTCACTGTCCGGACAGTCCAATTTAGGCTATTTGCGACCTTTTGACCGTTTCGTTAGAGTCCGTCAGGCCTAATCCACGCAACGGCTGCGTGGAGCCGGGGACCCACTTCACCTGGGGCGAGTCGGCATCGCCGTAGGGCTACTTCCAGGCCCGAGCCCGTCAGCTAACCCGGTCGGCCAGATGGAAGGACACTCCCCTGTCTCGCATCGCCGTCCTCGTCGTCCTGGGAGCAACAGCCGCCGGAATGGCCCTCGCCTCCCCTGCCAACGCCGACACCGACACCCCCGACAGCATCCCCAGTTCCTCTCCCACCTCTACCCTCACCGGCCCTCAGGTCAAGCAGCTCCAGCTCAAGAAGACCCCCAACCCGGCCTGGAAGGTCGCCCTCAACTTCGCCATGAAGAAGCGCGGCATCCCCTACGTCTGGGGAGGGACGAGCGACAGCGGCTACGACTGCTCCGGGCTCACGCTCCGGGCGTACGAGAAGGCGGGGATCGAGCTGCCGCGCACCGCCGCCGAGCAGTACAACGCCTTCTCCAAGAAGATCAGCTGGGACCACCTCAAACCCGGTGACCTGGTCTTCTTCCACGGCCTCGGCCACGTGGGCATGATCTCCCGCCCCGGATACATGGTCCACGCCCCGCACACGGGCGACGTCGTGAAGGAGGAGCAGCTGTCGGACTGGCGCAAGGACTCCTTCGTCGGCGCCGTCCGTCCCGACCCCAAGGGCGTCAAGCTCTGGAAGGAGATCAGCAAGCAGCGCGCAACGCCGGCCCCTGCCATGCCCACGGCGACGTTCTGACCCGTAGCGGCCTCATCCCCTGCGAGCGTCGAAGATGAGGTCCCAAGCGCGGGCGCGCGCGTGGGCGACAGCGCCGAGCAGGACGCCGCTGTCGCCCAGCGCGCTCGCCACCACCACCGGCCGCAGCGGCCCCAGCTCGGCCACGCGGCTCTCGATCGCGGCCCCGAGCAGGTCGAGGTTGCGCCCGACGCCGCCGCTCAGCACGATCACCTCAGGGTCGAGCACCGCCGCCACCGCCACCAGCAGGCCGCCGATCCGCCGCCCCTCGGCCTCCACGACCGAGCGGGCCACCGGATCACCGGTCGCGGCGGCGGAGAACACCTCCTTGGCCGTGGCGAGGTCGAGCCCGGCCGCGCTGGCCGCCCGCACCACGCCGGGCGCGGCGGCCACGGCCTCGGTGGCGCCGTGCGCCAGCGCGTCGTCGGACGGGATCGGGTCTTCGGCCGCTGGGACGTACGACACCTCACCGGCGGCGCCCCGCGCCCCGACGTACAGCTCGCCGTTGACCACGATCCCCATGCCGACCCCGGTGCCGATGGAGACCAGCGCGAAGTTCGCCTTGCCCTGCCCCTCGCCGTAGGCGTGCTCGCCCACGGCCGCCAGGTTGATGTCGTTCTCGATGACGAGATCGACCTCCAGCGCCGAGCGCAGCCGTTCGGCCAGGTCGGGGCCCGGCAGGTTGGGGGCGAACTCCAGGCGTCCGAGCGCCGGGTCGTACACGCCGGGCGAGCCGACGACCGCGCAGGTGATCGAGGACCAGTCGAGCTCGGCCTTCCCGGCAGCAGCCCTGGCCAGGTCGCCCACCAGCACGGCCAGCTCCGCCGAACTGCGCGCGGTGTTGCGGCCGTCGGTGCGGCCGGCGAACGTGCCGCGCAGGTCCGCCACCGCCACCCTGATCCAGTCGCGGCCGATGTCGACGCCCGCCACGTGCGCGGACGCCGCGTTCATGTCGTAGAGCGAGGTCACCGGCCCCGGCCTGCCCGACACCTCGCCGACCAGGTGCACCAGGCCGTCCTCTTCCAGCCCGGCGAGCGCGGCCGAGACCGTGGGCTTGGACAGCCCGGTGATCTTGGCCAGGTCGGCCCGCGACGCGGGGCCGTGCTCGTGGAGGTGGTCGAGCAGACGGCGCTCGTTCAGCACCCGCAGCAGCCGCGGATTACCCAGCTCACCTCGCATGTGACGTCCTCCTCCAGGCAAACTCTAGCCAACACGCTGGTAGTAAACTACCTTTCTTACCAGCACCGGGGGCCGGCACACTCGAAAGGGACGATGTGCGATGCACCGAGCCTGGCGACTCCTCCCCGCCGCAGCGGTCCTGCTGGCCGCCGCCTGCGGGAACACCACGACGACAGCGAACCAGAAACCCCAGGACCAGCAGGGCGGCAAGACCATCGCGCTCTTCCTGCCCGAGTCGAAGACCACGCGCTACGAGGCCTTCGACCGCCCGCTGTTCGAAGCGAAGGTCAAGGCGCTCTGCGCCGACTGCAAGATCCTCTACAGCAACGCCGAGCAGGACGCCGCCAAGCAGCAGCAACAGGTCGAGGCCGCGCTGACCCAGGGCGCGAACGTGCTGGTGCTCGACGCCGTCGACGCGAACGCGGTGGCCCCGCTGGTCAACCAGGCCAGGCAGAAGAAGATCCCGGTGGTCGCCTACGACCGGCTGATCTCCGGCATCGACTACGCCTACTACGTCTCGTTCAACAACGTCAGGGTGGGCGAGATGCAAGGTCAGGCCCTGCTCGAGGCGATGAACGCCAGGGGCACCACGGCCAAGGGCCAGATCGTGATGATCCACGGCTCCCCCACCGACCCCAGCTCGGCCGACTACAAGAAGGGCGCCAAGAACGTCCTGGACGGCAAGGTCAAGGTCGGCAGGGAGTTCGACACCCCCGACTGGAGCCCCGACAAGGCCCAGCAGCAGATGGAGCAGGCGATCACCGCTATCGGCAAGGACAACATCGTCGGCGTGCTCTCGGCCAACGACGGCATGGCGGGCGGCGCGATCGCGGCCATGAAGCGCGCGGGCTACAAGCAGCTGCCGCCCATCACCGGTCAGGACGCCGAGCTGGCGGCCGTCCAGCGCATCCTCACCGGCGAGCAGTACATGACCATATATCTGGACATCAGGGCTGAGGCGGAGAAGTCCGCCGAGCTGGCCGTCTCCCTGGTCAAGGGCGAGCAGCCGGCCGCCACCAGCGAGGTCAACAACGGCACGGCCGACATCCCCGCCTTCCTCCTCGACCCCATCGCCGTCACCGCCGACAAGGTCAAGGACACCATCGTGAAGGACGGCTTCTACACGGCCGACCAGATCTGCACCGGCGAGGTCAAGGCCGCCTGCGCGAAGGCGGGCATCCAGTAAATGCTCTCGGCGACAGGCATCTCCAAGCGGTACGGCGCGGTCCAGGCCCTCGACGGCGCGAGCCTGGACCTGCGCGCAGGCGAGGTCACGGCCCTCATGGGCGACAACGGCGCCGGCAAGTCCACCCTGGTCAAGACCGTCTCCGGGGTCGTCGTCCCGGACGAGGGCACGATCACGCTCGACGGCCGGCGCGTCAGGATCACCAACCCGCACGACGCCCAGGCGCTCGGCGTCTCGACCGTCTACCAGGACCTCGCGCTCTGCGAGAACCTCGACGTGGTGGCCAACCTGTTCCTCGGCACCGAGCGGCGCCGCTGGTCGCTGCTGCGGCACATCACCATGGAACGCGCCACCCGCGAACTGCTCGACCAGCTCGACGTCCGCATCAGGGACATCAGGGTGCCCGTGGCCATGCTGTCGGGCGGTCAGCGCCAGTCGGTGGCGATCGCCAGGGCGCTGATCGGCGAGCCGCGGCTGGTCATCCTCGACGAGCCGACCGCCGCCCTCGGCGTCGAGCAGACCGCCCAGGTGCTCGCCCTCATCGGGCGGCTGCGCGAGCGCGGCCTCGCGGTGCTCGTCATCTCGCACAACCTGGCCGACGTGCGAGCGGTCAGCGACCGCGTGGTGGTGCTGCGCCTGGGACGCAACGCGGGCGACTTCAGCACGGCCGAAGCCTCGCAGGAGGACATCGTGGCCGCCATCACGGGAGCAGGGGCATGACCGACACCTTGGTACGCAAGCCGTACACCCCGAAAGCCACGGTCGAGCGGCTGCGACAGGGCGACGTCGGCGCGTGGCCCGTCGTCGGCGGGCTGGTCGCCATCGCGATCGTGTTCAGCCTGCTCAACGAGCGCTTCCTCGCGCCGGAGAACCTCACCAACCTGGCCCTGCAGATGGCCGCGACCGGGACGATCTCGCTCGGCATCATCATGGTGCTGCTGCTCGGCGAGATCGACCTGTCGGCGGGCTCGGTCAGCGGCCTGTGCGCGACCGTGATGACCATCGTGCACGTCAAGCAGGGCTGGAACCCCCTGCTGGCCATCGGGCTCGCGCTCGCGGTCGGCGCCGGGATCGGCCTGGTCCACGGGCTGATGTTCACCAAGCTGCGGATGCCGTCGTTCGTGGTCACGCTGGCGGGGCTGATGGGCTGGCTCGGGCTGCTGCTCTACCTGCTGCGCGAGGGCGGCACGATCAACCTGCCGTTCACCGGGTTCATCTCGAAGCTGAGCGACACCTGGTTGCCGTCCTGGCTGTCGTGGGTGCTGGTCGCGGGCCTGGTGGCCGTCTCGGGAGGGGTGGCGCTGGCGTCGCGGCGGCTGCGGCTGGCCGCCGGGCTGTCGGTGACGCCGCTGTGGTGGCTGCTCGTCCGGACGGGCGGGCTGCTCGTGCTGCTGGCCGCCGCAGTGGTGATCATGTCGGCGGACCGGGGCGTGCCCCTGCTGCTGATCATCTTCGGCGCCCTGGTCGTGCTCTTCGACCTCATGCTCAGGCACACCGTGTTCGGCCGCCACCTGTACGCCGTCGGGGGCAACGCCGAGGCCGCCAGGCGCGCGGGCATCAACGTGACGCGGATCAGGATCCTGGCGTTCATGCTGGCGTCCACGCTGACGGCGGCGGGCGGCATCCTCGCGGCCAGCCGCCTGTCGGCGGTCAACCAGCAGTCGGGCGGCAGCGACATCCTGCTCATGGCGATCGCGGCGGCGGTCATCGGCGGCACCTCCCTGTTCGGCGGGCGCGGGCGCGCCTACGACGCGCTGCTCGGCGTCCTAGTCATCCAGTCGATCACCAGCGGCATGTACCTGCTCAGCGTCGACTCCTCGGTGCGGTTCATGGTGACGGCCGCGGTGCTGGCGCTGGCGGTGGCGATCGACTCGCTCGCCCGCAGGGGCGCCGCCCGGTGAGCCGGGTCCTGGGCATCGACGTGGGAGGCACCAAGGTCGCCATCGGCCTGTCCGGCTCCGACGGGCCGGCGTTCTCCGAGCGCGTCCGGCTCGACACGGGGGCCGACACGCTCGCGCGGGCGCTCGCCGCCGCCCGCGCGCTCGACGCCGCGCCGTCCGCCGTGGGCTTCTCGACCTGCGGCGTCATCCGGAACGGCGTGGTGCGGCTGGCGCCGAACGTCCCGGGGTGGGAGGGGCTGGAGCTGCCGAGGCTGCTACGGGAGGAGTACGGCGCCGTCCCGGTGGCCATCGACAACGACGTCAACGCGGCGGCGGCGGCCGAGCTGAGGTGGGGGGCGCTGCGCGGCGTCTCGACCGGCGTCTACCTCAACCTGGGGACGGGCCTGGCGGCGGCGCTGGTGGTGGACGGCCGGGTGGTGCCGGGTGCGCACGGCGCGGCGGGCGAGATCGGGTACCTGCAGGTGGCACCCGGCGAGCCGGCCTTCGCCGACGGCCGCGTCCCCTTGGAGGAGCGCATCTCGGGCAGCGCACTGGCCGCCCGCGGCACCGCCCTCCTCGGCCGGACGACGACGGCGGCGGAGCTGCTCCACCTGTCCGGCCGACCGGTCTCAGCGCCGGCCACCGGACGACAGGCGCAGGCCGTCGCGCTCGTGGACGAGGCGCTGCGGACGCTGGCCATGAGCGTGGCCAACCTGTGCGTGGCGCTCGACCCCGAGCTGCTGGTGGTGGGGGGCGGGATGATGGGGGCGGCCGAGCTGATCCTGCCGCGGCTCACCGCCGAGCTACGCAGGGCGGTCCCGTTCCCGCCGGAGGTGCGGGCCGCGCGGTTCACCGACGACGCGCCGCTCCTCGGCGCCCTGGCCCTCGCCCACGCTGCCGCACCGTCGGCCTGATCAGTGGCGGCCTGATCAGCGGCGAACCTCGCACAGCCCGCGCGGACACGGGTCGGCCGAAGGTCGACGAGCGGGCTGTGCCGGTCGGGACGGGCGGCTGGTCGGCCGCCCGCTGCCCGCGGAAGCTCCGGAGGACGCGCTAGCGGACAGAGTCCTGGGGGGCGCCGCCGTTGTCGCGGCGGTCCAGCGCGGTCTGCAGCGCCTCGGTGGCCTCGTTCTCGTGGTCGTCGGCGTGGTTCCAGGAGTACATCTCGTACATGGTGTGACTCGTCTCTTCTCGCGGAGGCGTCATGGGAGAGCCGGACTCCGGTCGCGACTCCAACCGGGCCTGAACTCGTGAGGTCCGGATCACGGACCGGACGAAAGGGACTTAATGGCCGACGCAACGCCGCAGCACCGCGGCGGGTCGTCGACCTGCCCTAACAGGCCCCGCCGCGGCAGGTAATAAGTACGAGAACCTGGCGCATTTCTCGTAACAGTACCTGGTGGGTGCGAGGCTGTCTCGTAGGATGTCCAACTATCTCGCATGCTGAGACAAGAAACGGCTGCCGCCCGGGACGATCCGGGCGGCAGCCGTGGGCGTGAGCGGAGGAGGCGGTCAGTCCTCCAGGTCCACCGAACGGCCGCTCTCGGCGCCGATCTCGGCCACGATCTGCTCGGTCACGTCGGCGGGAATCGCCGAGTCGACGGTCAGCGCGATCAGCGCCTTGCCGCCCTTGACGTCGCGGGCCACCTGCATCGAAGCGATGTTGATGCCGTGCTCGCCGAGCAGCCGGCCGACCACGCCGACGATGCCGGGACGGTCGGTGTAGGTCAGGAACGACAGGTGCGCGGTCGGCTCGATCTCCATCTCGTAGCCGTTGACCTCGACGATCTTGGTGATCTGCCGGGGGCCGGAGAGCGTGCCGGAGACCGAGACCTGGCGGCCGTCGGCGAGCACGCCGCGCACGGTCACCACGTTGCGCCAGTCGGGGCTGTCCGAGCTGGTGACCAGCTCGACGGTGACACCGCGGTCCTTGGCGAGCAGCGGAGCGTTGACGTAGGTCACGGAGTCCTCGACCACGTCCGTGAAGACGCCCTTGAGCGCGGCCAGCTCGATCACCCGCACGTCGTGGGAGGCGATCTCGCCGCGCACCTCGACGTCCAGCTTGGTCGCGACCTCGCCCGCCAGCGCGGTGAAGACCCGGCCGAGCTTCTCGGCCAGCGGCAGGCCGGGCTTGACGTCCTCGGCGACCGCGCCGCCCTGGACGTTCACCGCGTCGGGCACGAACTCGCCCGCCAGCGCCAGCTTGACACTCCTGGCGACCTGGGTGCCGGCCTTCTCCTGGGCCTCGTGCGTGGAGGCGCCCAGGTGCGGGGTGACGACGACCTGGTCCAGCTCGAACAGCGGGCTGTCGGTGCAGGGCTCCTTGGCGAACACGTCAAGCCCCGCCCCGGCGACGCGCCCCTCCTTGATCGCCGAGTACAGCGCGCCCTCGTCCACGATGCCGCCGCGGGCCACGTTCACGATCCGCACGCTCGGCTTGACCTCGTGCAGCTCCTTGTCGCCGATGAGCCCGATCGTCTCCTTGGACTTGGGCAGGTGCACGGTGATGAAGTCGGCCTGCTTGAGCACCTCGTCGAGGCTGAGCAGCTTGACGCCCATCTGCGCGGCGCGGGCCGGCGGCAGGTACGGGTCGTAGGCGATCAGCTCGACGCCGAACGGCTGGAGGCGCTGGGCCACCAGCTGGCCGATCTTGCCAAGGCCGAGGATGCCCACGACCTTCTCGTCGAGCTCCACACCGGTGTACTTGGACCGCTTCCACTCGCCGTTCTTGAGCGCGGCGTGGGCCTGGGCGGTGTTGCGCGCGCTGGCCAGGATGAGCGCGATCGTCTGCTCGGCCGCGCTGGTGATGTTGGAGGTCGGCGCGTTGACGACCATGACACCGGCCTTGGTCGCCGCCTCGACGTCGACGTTGTCCAGGCCGACACCGGCGCGGGCCACCACGCGCAGCTTGGGCGCCGCGGCGATCGCCTCGGCGTCCACCTGAGTGGCGGAGCGGACGATCAGCGCGTCCACGTCCGCGAGGGCGGGCAGCAGCTGGGAACGGTCGGCGCCGTCGGTGTGGCGGACCTCGAAGTCGGTGGCCAGCACAGCCAGGCCAGCCTCGGACAGCTCTTCTGCGACCAGTACGACGGGCTTGTTCACGGGTGTGGATCCTTAGGGCATGCGGCGGGCGGGAGGGACACGGCGACGGGTCCCTCGGATCCCACCGATTCTATCCGCGCTTGTGAATGTGTTCACGAGGGACCCCAGGATTGGAGACGGCCTGGGCCGTACCCAGACGAGAGCAAAGTCATCCACTCCGCTCCCATCTTTGTCTTGATCGGGAGATTTATTAACCATTAGCCTGATAAGCCGTGACCGACTACCTATGGTTCGTCATATGAGCATCGGGAATCCTGCGCTTGCCGACGTGCTCGCCCAGCACGGCGGCCCGCACCGCCTGCTGGCAGCTCTTGCTGACAGCGGAGTCCTGGTGGCCGTGCGACCAGACCGCTCCGTCGTGCTGGGAACGACCCAGGCCGGCGATCGTGTGCTGCTCGGCTACACCAGCTTGGCCACCTACGCCAGGCACCGCGGCAGTCATTCCCTGTCGGCCTGCGACGCCGACACCATCCTCGACATCCAGCGCGTCACCGGCGTGCGGGAGATCGTGATCGACGCCGCGGGGCCGGCGGCCGCCGCCGTCCCCATCGACGACCTCCAGCGCTTCCTCACCACGACCAGGACGGGGCCCACGCCGGTCCTGTCGGGCGCCGCCCCCGCCGCCTACGCGACGGGCGCGATGGCCACGGTGTCGCGGGGAGGCACGCTCGCGCAGGTCGCCCCGCCCACCCCGGACGCGCCCGCGCTGCCCTGGATCCCGGCGCCCCGGCCGCACCTGTCGGGCCCGATGCAGCAGGTGGACCCCGGCTACCGGCGGTGCACGCACCCGATCCTGCCCGCGCTGCGCCAGGCGATCGCGCAGTTGCTCATGGACTACCCGCTGGTGCACCACATCTGGATCTCCGAGGCCCGCACCGCGTCCGGCGTCACCGGCATCATGCTGCACGTCAAGGTGCACATGTCGGCCGCCGAGGACGTGGTCCGCGACCTGCACCGCGGCGTCCGCGCCCGGCTGCCGCAGTTCGCGGCGAGCGGCGCGCCGATCCTCATGGCGCGGGTGGCGGACTCACGCAGCGAGCGCCGGATGATCGAGATCGGCGCTCACGTGGTCTGCGCGAACGTCTGCGACTAGCCAGGACGACGGCGACACCCCGGCGGTTTCGGACCGACGGCAGTGCGGCGACCCCAGGCGGTTTCCGGCGGAAGGCGGTACGGCGCTCCAGGCGGGCTCACCGCTGACGGCTGTGCGCGGACAGCGCGACGACCGCGGCCCTGATGGCGGGCCGCGGTCCTCGCGCCGGTCGTCTCTCTGGCGTGCCGGTGCCGCCGCGTCACGCCAGGCGGCGTCCCAGCACCAGGCGGGTCCGCGTGAACAGCCCGGCCACCAGCGCCGCCAGGACGGGCAGGCCCAGGACGACCCCGGCCAGAAACAGCCAGGGCACGGCGATCGTGGTGGACTCTCCGGGGGACCCGCCCATCCGCGTCATGGGCCAGGTGAGCGCGATCCCCACGGCCCCGCCCGCGACCGTCCCGACCAGCGCGCCGAGGCCCGCGACGTAGCCGGCCTGGGCGGCCACCACCAGCCTGCGCGTCCGTGACGGACCGCCGACGGCTGACAGGGTGTCGAGGTCGCGGCGCATGTCGGCCGCCGCCAGGCCGGTGGCCGCGAACGTGCCGCCCAGCACCAGGACGAGCGCCCCGCCGAGCAGCATCCAGAGCTGCGGGATGCTGATGTCGTCGGGTCTCTCCTGCAGATAGACGGACGCCTCGGCGCTCACCGCCCTCAGGTCGCGCTGGAAGCGCGGCATGTCGACCGGGCGGTAGTGGACATGGAGGGTCCGTTCGGCCAGGCTCAACCCCGCCGACTTCACGGGTGCCGCCGGGAGCACGGCGCCGAGCTGCCTCGGCTCGGCTCCTGGGGCGACGACGGCGGGGATCCGGATCTGGGCCGGCTTCCGGGGAGGACTGTCATAGACGGGCAGCACGTCCATGATCAGGACGCCGTCGCGCACCATGCCGGGATCGAACACGACGGCCTTGCCCGCCGCCAGCGCCGCCGCCGCCTGCGGATCACGCCGTCCCTGGAGCAGGGCGAGCAGCCGCTCGTCACCGATCCGCAGGGGACCGATGAAGTACCGGCCGGCTGAGGCATGGTGCACGACTTTTAAGGCGACTGGATGTCCCTTCTTGTCGTATGCGTCCAGCGCGGGGGTGAGAGGCAGACCCGGCAGCTTCTGCTCGACCGCCTGGCGAAGCCGGGCCCAGCCCCGGTCGTCGAGATCGAGCCCGCCGACCGCGAGAGTGCCCTCAGGCGCGGACGGGCCGGCCACCTTCTCGAAGGCGGCGGAGAAGCTGGTGACGCCGATGCCCATCGCGACCGCTCCCATGGTGGCCGCCATGACGGCGGCCGTCGCCGAGGCGGTGCGGACCCGGTGGCGGGCGGCGTCCCTGATCGACAGGCGCGCGGGCAGCGGGAAGCGGGGGGCGAGGCGCGCGGTGACACGGATCAGCCACGGCGTCAGGGCGATCAGCCCGAACACGACGGGCACGGAGGTCACCAGGATGGCCACCTCGTCCCTGCGAGCGGCCAGCGCGGTCGCGGCGAGCCCGAGCACCAGCAGGGCAGCTCCGACGACCGGCAGCCCGGCGCGGTCGCGGACCTCGCTCTCCCGTCCCGCCAGCACCTGGGCCGGGCTCTGCCTGGCCGCCTGCACGGCGGGTACGACGGCCGCGACCAGCCCGCTGACCAGCCCGAGCGCGGCGACACCGAGCACCTGGAGCCATGGCACGTCCGGCGGGCCGAGCGAGCCCAGCAACCGGGCGGTGAGGGGCGCTCCGAGCAGCGCGGCGCCGACGCCCAGCGCGGCCCCCAGCAGGGCCGCCGCCCCGCCCAGCACGAGGCCGTCGGCCAGCACGATCCTCCGCAGCTGCGCGGGCGACCCGCCCTGGGCCGCGATCACGGCCAGCTCCGTGCGCCGCCGCCGCAGGCCCACGGCGAAGGCGGGCCCCGCCAGCAGGACAGTCTCCATCACGATGAACAGCACGCCGACTCCGAAGCCGACGACGGTGGAGCTGGAACCGTTGCCGCCCAGCTCGATGGGGACCGTCACGCGCGCGTTCCCCACCCGCACCCTCGGGGCGGGAGCGGGCGGGTTCTCGATCACCGCGCGGGAGCTGACACGCAGCCCCGCGTCGTTCAGCCGCCGCACGTCCTGCCACATGACGGGGGCGGGCGTGTCGGCCAGCCAGCCGGTGCCGGCCCCGTCGGTCTTGTCGAGCAGCAGCACGTCCCGCAGGCTCACGGCCTCCGGCCGGTGCGGATGGTGCGGGTGTTCGACGACGCCCACCACGCGGACGGGTCGGTCGCGCCGGGTCACCTTGATCGTGTCGCCGAGGCGCACACCCCGGTCGAGCAGCGCGGGCGTGACCGCGACCTCGTCGGACGTGGCGGCGAACCTGCCCTGCACCAGGCGGCGGATCCCGCGGGTCAGCGGGTCGCGCAGGTCCAGTTCCAGCGCGCTGACCTCGTCGTAGCCGTCGGCCAGGTGGATCTCCACGCTGCCCTCGTCGTAGGGGATGAGGCGCCCCCGGAGCAGGGCGTTGATCTCGGCCGCCGTGTAGGGCGGCTGCTGCCGCTGGGGCTCGTCACCGTAGGTGGTGTAGAACCTGCCGGCCGCGTCCTGGTTGACGGGGGCGCGCTGCCTGATCGTCTGGACCAGCGCGTCGGCCGTGCCCAGTGTGGAGGTGAGGCCCTCGCGCGGGCTGACGTCCGCGGTGGAGGCGGCGGTGAGCAGGGCCGAGATGACCAGCACAGGTAGGCCGATCATCACCATGATGAGCGCGCTGCGGCCCCTGAAACGCAGCGCGTCCCTCCCGGAGATACGCAGGAAGACGCTCACCGGGCGCTCTCCAGCCCCGCCGAGGCGGAGTCGGTGAGCTGCCCGTCGCGCAGGAACACCACCCGGTCGGCCCAGGCCGCGTAGCGCGGCTCGTGCGTGACGAGCAGCGCGGCGGCGCCCGCGTCGCAGCGGTCGCGCAGCAGTTGCAGGATCTCGTCGCCCGTCGCCGTGTCGAGCGCGCCGGTCGGCTCGTCGGCCAGCACCAGGCGGCGCTCCCCGACCAGCGCCCTGGCGATCGCCACCCGCTGGCGCTGGCCCCCGGACAGCTCCGGCGGGAAGCGGTCGGCGACGTGGTCCACCCCGACCGCCGACAGCACGTCCAGCGCCTCCTGACGGGCCTGCCTCGTTCGCACGCCGCCCAGTTCTCTGGGCAGCATCACGTTCTCCACCGCCGTCAGGGACGGGATCAGGTTCAGGTCCTGGAACACGTACCCGACGCTGCCGCGTCTGAGGGCGGCCAGGTCCTTGACAGTCGCGAGGTCCTTGCCTTCGATCGTCACCCGGCCCGAGGTGGGCCTGTCGAGGCCGCCCGCCAGGTTGAGCAGCGTGGACTTGCCCGACCCCGACGGGCCCATCACCGCGACCAGCTCGCCCCGTGCGACCTCCAGGCTCACGTCCCGTAACGCCTGCACCTGGCCGTGTTCGCGGGTCACGGCCTCCAAACTCACCACAGTCATGTCTTCTCCTTGAGAACGGCCTCGCAGTGGTCCAGCCAGCGCTGTTCCGCCTCGGCCTTGAAGATCATCGAATCGAGGACGAGCCGCTGGGCCAGCCCCTCCTTGGCGGCGGTCCGCTTGGCCCTGGTCAGGTCCTGGAGGGCACGCATGGTGGCGGCGCGCTGGGTCTGGACCACCGCGGCCAGATCCGCGTCGCCGGCCGCGATGGCCATGGCCAGCTTGATGGCCAGCTCGTCCCGAGGCCGGTCGGACTGGTCGACGGGGGTGCTGAACCATCGCTCCAGTTCCCCCCGACCGGCCTCGGTGATCGTGTAGACGGCTCTGCCCTGGTCGTCGGCCCCTCCGGGCTCGACCAGCCCGTCACGTTCCATGCGCGACAGCGTCGTGTAGACCTGGCCGATGTTCAGCGGCCAGGTCGCCCCCGTGGACGCCTCGAACTCCACCCGGAGCTGGTAGCCGTAACGCGGCCCATTGCTCAGCAACGCGAGCAGTCCGTGTCTGATCGACATGAATACTGAGTATGCATACTCAGTATGCTCATCGCAAGAGAACGCCGTATTCTGGACAGGACCCGCCGTTCAGGCCGATACTCTGGACATGAGCTCGACGCAGCCGCCGTTTCGCGCATCCGACGGGGAACGTGATCGTGCGATCGACGAGCTTCGCGACCGCGCCGTAGAGGGCCGCATCTCCCACGACACCTTCGTCGGCCGAGTGGACCAGGCGCTGCGGGCACGCAACCGGCACGAGCTGGACCAACTGGTCGCCGACCTGCCGCGGCGCCCCACCGTCAGGCAGCGGCTGACCGAGATGGTCTCCTCCGTCTCCGACTTCACCACCCGGATGCAGGCGGCCTGGCGCAGGCCGCGGCTGCCCCGGCTGGCCCTGCCGGACGACGACCGCGTCCGCTACGTGGTCGGGCGCGGCGCCGCCTGCGACCTCGTCCTGTCGGACCTGACCGTCTCCCGGGTGCACGCCGAGCTGCGCCGCGCCGACGACGGCGAGTGGACCCTGGTGGACCTGGGGTCGCTGAACGGGACCCGGCTGAACGGCTGGCGGCTGGTCGGGCCCGCCAGGATCAGGTCGGGGGACGAGGTCTCCTTCGGCGACTGCGGCTTCCTGCTCACCTCGAGCCTGCAGTCCCTCTGACCCTCGAAATCCCCCGGATGGGACGTGCCGCCACACTTCGGCCCGCCCAAAGATACGAATATTTGCGGATTACAAGCCGCTCGCGCTGACTCATGATCCGAGGCGAGACCCCCCAGTCCCTTGGAGACCCCATGCGGCGCACCTCAGCCTCCCTCGTCGCGGGCTCGCTCGTCGCGGCCCTCGCGTGGGCGTCCAGCCCCTCCTCCCCCGCGGTCGCGCTCGAACCCTCAGCGGGCGTGGCCGACCTGACCCAGGACATCAACCAGATACTCGCCGACTCCCGGCTCACGATCGCCAGGGCAGGAGTGGTCGTCAAGAGCGCCGCCAACGGCGAGGAGCTCTACGCCACCGACGCCGGGAAGCTCATGACCCCCGCGTCCAACACCAAGCTGTTCACCTCCGCCGCCGCAGCCGAGGCGCTCGGCCTCGACTACCGCTTCCCCACCACCGTGCTGAACACCGGGCGCAAGGCCGGCTCGGTGCTGACCGGCGACCTCGTCCTGCGCGGCACCGGCGACCCGACCATGTTGGCCGAGGACTACGACGCGCTGGCCGCCAAGGTCGCCGAGGCGGGCGTCAAGGTCGTCACCGGCAAGCTGGTCGCCGACGACACCTGGTTCGACTCCGTCCGGCTCGGCACCGACTGGGCCTGGGACGACGAGACCGCGTACTACGCGGCGCAGATCTCGGCGCTGACCGCGTCCCCCGACAGGGACTACGACGCCGGGTCGGTGATCGTGTCGGTGGCGGCGTCGGGCGACAAGGTCAAGGTCACCACCACGCCGGAGACCGACTACCTCAAGATCGTCAACAAGGCCACGGTCGGCTCCGAGACCGACGTGCTCATCGAACGGCAGCACTCCACCAACACGGTCGTGATCACCGGCACCGTCGCCGACCCGTACCAGGAGTGGGTCGCCGTGGACGACCCCACCCGCTACGTCTCCTCCCTGTTCCGCAAGGCGCTGGCCAAGCACGGTGTCACGGTGCTCGGGCCGACGGTCACCGGCGCGGCCCCGGCCGGGGCGTCCGAGCTGGCCAAGCACGAGTCCATGCCGCTGAGCGAACTGCTCGTGCCGTTCCTCAAGCTGAGCAACAACATGCACGCCGAGATCCTCACCAAGGCCATGGGGCGCAAGGTCGCCGACCAGGGCACCTGGGCGGCCGGGCTCAAGGTGTCCACGGACTTCGCCAAGGCCAACGGCGTGCAGGTGCTCAACATGCGCGACGGCTCCGGCCTGTCGCGCCGCGACGGCTTCTCGCCCGGCTCGATCGCGCAGCTCCTGACCGCCGTACGCGGCAAGCCGTGGTTCAAGACCTGGTACGACGCGCTGCCCATCGCGGGCAACGCCGACCGCTTCGTCGGCGGCACGCTGCGCAGCCGCATGCGGGGCACGCCCGCGGCCGGCAACGTGCACGCCAAGACCGGGTCGCTGACTGGCGTCACGTCGCTGTCGGGGTACGTCACGAGCGCGGAGGGTGAGCCGCTGGTGTTCTCCATCATGCTCAACCAGTACCTGTCGGGCTCGCCGAAGGACATCGAAGACAAGATCGCGGTGCGTCTGGCCCAGTTCTCCCGCAGCGCCGCCGTCAACGCTCCCACGCAGCTCCGCGAGGCGCCCGCCTCGACCTCGTCCGACCTCGAATGCTCCTGGCTCAAGCCCGCCGAGTGCTGACTACCCAGCCCTGGACGGCCTGGCACGCCTAGGCCGTCCGGACAGTCCGACCGCGCCCTCCCGGCAGGCCCTCACCTCCGGCCTCGTGATCAGGCCCCCGTACAGGGGAAGGACTCCTACGAGCGCACGCACTCGTAGGGGGCCCATGCACTGGCACGCCTACACCTGGACAGGCGACGGCGAGGAGCAGGAGAGGGAGGACGAGCGCCGTCCCGACTCGCCGGACTTCCTCAGTTCGCCGCTGCCGCCGATGCGCACGGGCGACTGGCTGGCGAAGCCGTCCTCGCGGATCGTCGCCACCTTCGACGAGGTGGAGCCCGCCGTGGACTGGCTGGCCGCGCAGTACGCGAAGCTGAGCGCCGCACTCCTCCACCCGAACGGCGTCGGGCTGCGCACCCGCCTGGAGAACGCGTCCGACGCGCTGCCGCGCGGCGTGGACGTGCAGTGGGGCGAGTGGCTGTCAGGCGGCCGGTTCACCACGGTGGCGATGATCTGCTGCCCGAACAGGCACACCGACCATCGCTGCCCGGTCCGCCGGTCCAGAGTCCGCCGCTGATCGGCCCGCGGCGGTCAGGACGGCGGCGCGTCGCGGCCGGAGGCCGGCTGCCGCGGGGTTTCCACGGTGGACAGGGCGGCCGTGAGCGCCTGGTCGACGGTGCCGTGCACAGGGAGATGCTCCTCGACCCGGGTCACCCGGACGAGCCTGGCGGGCATGGGTTGCAGCACGGCCAGCCGGACGGTGCCGCCGTGCCTGCCGGCGAAGGCGTGCACGTTCAGCAGCGCCCGCAGCCCGGCGCTGTCCATGAAGCGCACCTCGGCCAGGTCGAACACCAGGTGGTCGCCCGGCCGCTGGCGCGACTCGCTGACGAAGACGTCGAACTGACCGACGGTCGTGTGGTCCAGGTCTCCGCCCGCGGCGATCACGGTCACGCCGGGCAGGTGCTGGCAGGTACAGGTCAGCCCGGCCATCAGAACTCCCAGCAGGCAGGGGAGGTGAGCGTTTTCGGATCTTCCCGCCCATCGTATGCGCTGGGTCGGCCGCGCGGAACGATACTCGCGGTTCGACCGCTCTCCTGCCGGGGCACGCCACCCGATCGTGGCCGGGCGGTCAGGTCCAGAGCTCCGCGATGCGGGGTGCGAGGGCGAGGCCCTGGGCGTGTCCGGCCGGCTCGGGGGCCGGCCTTCTTCCCCGTCGCGACGCTCGCCTCGCCACGGGGCGGGGCAGGCGCCCCGTGGCGAGAGCGGGTGGTCAGGCCTTGAGCCAGCTCATCATCGGGCGGAGCTTGGCGCCGGTCTGCTCGATCGGGTTGTTCGCCAGCTCCTCGCGGTGACGCTTGAACTCGGTCTGGCCGCTGTCGAACTCCTCGACGAGCTGCCTGGCGAACGTGCCGTCCTGGATCTCGCCCAGGATGCGGCGCATCTCCTGACGGGTCTCGTCGGTGATGACGCGCGGGCCGCGGGTGTAGCCGCCGTACTCGGCGGTGTCGGACACCGACCAGTACATCTTCGAGATGCCGCCCTCGTACATCAGGTCGACGATGAGCTTCATCTCGTGGAGGCACTCGAAGTAGGCGACCTCCGGCTGGTACCCGGCCTCGATCAGGGTCTCGAAGCCGGCCTTGATGAGCTCGGACACGCCGCCGCAGAGCACGGCCTGCTCGCCGAAGAGGTCGGTCTCGGTCTCCTCGGTGAACGTGGTGCGCAGCGCGCCGGCCCTGGTGCCGCCGATGCCCTTCGCGTACGAGAGCGCGAGGTCGAGGGCCCTGCCCGAGGCGTCCTTCTCGACGGCGACGAGACACGGCACGCCGCGCCCGGCCTCGAACTGACGGCGGACGAGGTGGCCGGGGCCCTTGGGGGCGACCATGCAGACGTCGACGCCCTCGGGGGCCTCGATGAGGCCGTAGCGGATGTTCAGGCCGTGGCCGAAGAACAGCGCGTCGCCCTCAACGAGGTTGGGGGCGACGTGCTCGGCGTACAGGTGGCGCTGGATGTGGTCCGGCGCCAGGATCATCGTGAGGTCGGCCTCCTCCACCGCCTCGGACGGAGTAAGGACGCGCAAGCCGTCGTTCTCCGCCTTCTCGCGGCTCTTGGAGCCCTCGGGAAGGCCGACGCGCACGTCCACGCCCGAGTCACGCAGGGAGAGCGCGTGGGCGTGGCCCTGGCTGCCGTACCCCAGCACGGCCACGTGACGCCCCTGGATGATGGACAGGTCGGCTTGGTCGTCGTAGTAGATCTCGGTCACTTGCATATACCTTTCAGGCGGTACGGTCCAGTGCCCTGAGGGACCGGTCGGTAATGGATCGGGCGCCGCGGCCGATGGCCACCATGCCCGATTGGACTAGTTCCTTAATACCGAACGGCTCGAGTACCTTGACAAACGCCTCGAGCTTGTCGGTGGTGCCGGTGACCTCGATGGTCACGGCGTCGGCCGCCACATCGATGCAGCGGGCGCGGAAGAGCTGGACGAGTTCCAGCACGCTGGACCGGTTCTCGGCGTCGGCCTTGACCTTGATCAGCATCAGCTCGCGCTGGACGGACTGCGCAGGGTCCAGCTCGACGATCTTGAGCACGTTCACCAGCTTGTTCAGCTGCTTGGTGACCTGCTCCAGCGGCAGCTCCTCGACGCTGACGACGATGGTCATGCGGGAGATGTCGGAGTGCTCGGTCGGCCCGACCGCGAGCGAGTCGATGTTGAAGCCCCGCCTGCTGAAGAGCGAGGAGACCCGGGCCAGTACGCCGGGCTTGTTCTCCACCAGCACGGAGAGCGTGTGCCTGCTCATGAGTCCTCGCTGTCCCAGACCGGGGCCATGTCCCGGGCGATCTTGATGTCGTCGTTGCTCGTGCCTGCCGCGACCATCGGCCAGACCATCGCGTCCTGGTGGACCACGAAGTCGACCACGACGGGCACGTCGTTGATCTCCATGGCCTTCTTGATGGTCGCGTCGACGTCCTCGGGGCGCTCGCATCGCAGGCCGACACAACCATAGGCCTCCGCGAGCTTGACGAAGTCGGGGATGCGGCGTGTCGTCTGCAGGTCGGTGTTGGAGTAGCGCTTGTCGTAGAAGAGGGTCTGCCACTGCCGGACCATGCCGAGGTTGCCGTTGTTGATGACGGCGATCTTGATCGGCACTCCCTCCAGCGTGCAGGTGGCCAGCTCCTGGTTGGTCATCTGGAAGCAGCCGTCGCCGTCGATGGCCCACACCGTGGACTCGGGGCGGCCCATCTTGGCGCCCATCGCGGCAGGGACCGCGAAGCCCATCGTGCCGAGCCCGCCGGAGTTGATGAACGTGCCGGGGTTCTCGTAGCCGATGAACTGCGACGCCCACATCTGGTGCTGCCCCACACCCGCCACGTAGTACGCCTCGGGGCCGGCGATCGCGCTCAGCCGCTGCATCACGTACTGCGGGGCCAACGAGCCGTCCTCGAACTCCTCGTAGCCGAGCGGGTAGGTCTTCTTCAGCCCGTTGAGCAGTGCCCACCAGTCGCTGTAGTCGCCCTTATCACCGGCCGCCTCGACCGCGCCGATCAGGTCGCCGATGACCTCCTTGCAGTCGCCGACGATCGGCACGTCCGCGTGGCGGTTCTTGGAGATCTCGGCCGGGTCGATGTCGGCGTGCACGATCTTGGCGTTCGGCGCGAACGACGAGAGCTGCCCGGTCACCCGGTCGTCGAAGCGCACGCCCAGCCCGATGATCAGGTCGGACTTCTGCAGCGCGCCGACCGCGGAGACGCTGCCGTGCATGCCCGGCATGCCCATGTGCTGGGGGTGGCTGTCGGGGAACGTGCCGCGCGCCATCAGGGTGGTGACGACCGGGATGTTCGTCAGCTCGGCCAGCCGCAGCAGCTCCGGCGAGGCACCGGCCTTGTGCACGCCGCCGCCGACGTACAGGACGGGCCGCCTGGACTCG
Organism: Nonomuraea sp. NPDC005983; assembly: GCF_040614375.1. Lineage (NCBI taxonomy): Bacteria > Bacillati > Actinomycetota > Actinomycetes > Streptosporangiales > Streptosporangiaceae > Nonomuraea > Nonomuraea sp. NPDC005983. The sequence goes on along the minus strand of NZ_JBEXUP010000016.1, from coordinate 37,152 downwards.
GCGATCAGCTTGGCCGCCTCGCGGATCTGCTTGGAGTGCGGACGCGTGACCGGACGGTAGCCCGGGAGCTGCATGGTGGGCGGCCAGGTGAAGGTGGTGTCGGCCTGGAGCGCGTCCTTGGCGATGTCGACCAGCACGGGCCCGGGGCGCCCGGTGGAGGCGATGTGGAACGCCTCCATGATCGTGCGAGGGATCTCCTCCGGGTCGGTGATCAGGAAGTTGTGCTTGGTGATCGGCATGGTGATGCCGGAGATGTCAGCTTCCTGGAACGCGTCCGTACCGATCATGGACGTGGCCACCTGCCCGGTGATCGCCACGATCGGCACCGAGTCCATGTAGGCGTCGGCGATCGGGGTGACCAGGTTGGTGGCGCCTGGGCCGCTGGTCGCCATGCAGACCCCGACCCTGCCGGTCGCCTGCGCGTAGCCCTCGGCCGCGTGACCGGCGCCCTGCTCGTGCCGTACGAGCACGTGCCGGACCTTGGTCGAGTCGTAGAGGGGATCGTAGGCGGGGAGGATGGCGCCGCCCGGGATCCCGAACACGGTGTCGACTCCCACGTGCTCCAGCGCCCTCACCAGGGCCTGTGCACCTGTCATCCGTTCGGTCATCGGCTCGTTCCTTGCGTGGCTGCTCTCGCGTTCAGGACATAAAAAATGCCCCTTCCCACGGCGGTGGGACTGGGGCGGCGCGCAGGTCGAAGTGCTTCGCTATCGGCCCGCGCGCCGGCGAAGTACTACGAGAATCTCACTGCGAAGCATGGCCACACTGTAGCCGCACATCAGGCCATGATGTCAACTTGGTGGGACACAGGTCTCACACAGTGAGACTCGTCCGCATCAGCGAGTCCACCCCTCGGGCCGCCATCGGCCGGGCCACGAGGAAGCCCTGGCCGCGCGTGCAGCCCATCTCCCGCAGCAGTTCGAGCTGCTCCGGACGCTCGATTCCCTCGGCCACCACGATCAGCCCGAGGTCGTGACCGAGCCGCACGATCGTGCGGGTGAGCAGCGACAGGGTCTCGTCGCGGCCGAGCCCCGAGACGAACGACGGGTCTATCTTGATCATGTCGACCGGGAGCTGCCGCAGGAAGGCCAGCGAGGCGTAGCCGGTGCCGAAGTCGTCGATGGCCAGCCGCACCCCGAGCTCCCGCAGCTCGGTCAGCCGCTTGATCGTCTCTTCCGCGTCCTCGACCAGCATCTCCTCGATCACCTCGAGGGTCAGCGCGGACGCGGGCAGGCCGCTCTCCGCCAGCGCCTCCTCGACGGTCTCGACGAACCTGGGCGCGGTGATCTGGCGCGCCGACAGGTTGACCGACAGCCCGATGTCCCAGGACGAGGCCCGCCAGGCGGCCACCTCGCGGCACGACTCGCGCAGGATCCACTCGCTCAGCGGCACGATCAGCCCGGTGTCCTCGGCCGGGCCGAGGAACTGCTCGGGAGGCACGAAGACCGACCCGCGCCACCACCGCACCAGCGCCTCGACCGCCGTCACCCGGGACGTCGCCAGGTCGACCACCGGCTGGTACTCGATGGCGAACTGCTGCTCGATCAGCGCCCGCTGCAGATCTGCGGCCAGTTCCAGCCTGCGCACCACGTCGGCGTGCATCTGCGCGGCGAACACCTCGACCCGGCGTCCGCCCAGCTCCTTGGAACGCGCCATGGCGACGTCGGCGTTGCGGATCAGGTCGCCCGCGGGCATCTCCTCCTCGGTGAAGGCCACGCCGACGCTGGCGGTGAGCGCCACGTCGCGGTCGGCCACCCGGAACGGCTCCTGGGAGACCGCCCTGACGAGCCGCTCGGCCAGGTCGACCGCGAGCTGCGCCTCGCCACCCGTCTCCAGCAGCACCGCGAACTCGTCGCCGCCCCACCTGGCCAGCGTGTCGTCGGGACGTACGGCGCCGCGCAGCCTGCGGGCGGCCTGCCCGAGCAGGTAGTCGCCGCTGGCGTGCCCGACCGAGTCGTTGACCGAGGTGAAACCGTCGAGGTCCAGGAAGATCACCGCGACGTGCCCGGCCGTGCGCCCCGACAGCACCTCGCGGGTGCGCTCCTCGAAGTAGGCGCGGTTGGGCAGCCCGGTGATCCCGTCGTGGAAGGTCAGGTGCGCGACCTGGTTGCGCAGCGCCTCCTCGTCGCTCACGTCGCGGGTGGTGACGAGCAGCATCTCCTCGCCGCCCACGTGCCAGGTCGCCACCGACTCCGTGGGCCGCCAGGTGCCGTCGGACGCGCGCACCCGGCAGGCGATCATGCAGGCGCCAGGGGGCGCGCCCTCGTCGTCGAGGCCCATCGCGCGCAGCGCCGCCTGGATGCCGGGCACGTCCTCCGGGTGGATGTAGTCGAAGATCGTCCCGCCGACGAGCTCCTCGGGACGGTAGCCGTACATGGCCTCGACGCCCGGCCCGATCTCCCGCACGATCCCGTCGTAGTCGCAGCGCAGCACGACGTCGCCGGTGCTCTCGGCCAGCTCTCGCAGCTGCCGGTCGCCGAGCGAGACGAGCCTGCGCAGCCGTATGGTCGCCCCCTCCAGCACGAACACCCGGACGATCAGGAGCAGCACCGTGGAGGCGGCCAGGACGACGACGCCGGTGACGGGCTCCCGCTCGCGACCGCCCGCCAGGTGGACGAGCATCGTGCAGGTGGCGACGGCGACCAGCGCCAGCGGGACCATCGCGACCAGGTTGCCGACGGCCGGCCCGAACGGGCTGCGCGATTCCAGGACGCGCCGGCCCCAGGGAACGGCGGCCAGCAGCAGGAACGCCACCGGCGCGAGCATGAGGCTCCACACCTGCGGGGTCGAGCCGTCGAGCCGCGCGATCGCGGCGCCCGCCTCCGCCACCGTGGTGGTGGCGAGGACGCCGAGCCCGGCCAGGCTGAGCAGCCACGAGTTCGACCTGCCCGTGGCCACGGACGGGACGATCGCGCAGGTCACCAGCAGCGAGATCATCGGCGGCAGCATGGCGAAGGTGAACACGGCCGGGTCGGCGGCGTCGGCGTAGACGTGCCGCAGCGTCACCACCCAGCCGATCAGGAAGAGCGAGGCCGCGGACAGATAGGAGTCGGTGACCTGCCGGAAGACGACCCGGGCGGCCGGGGTGCCGCGGCCGGCCGCGATGAGCGCGCCGCCCGCCAGCATCACGGTGCCGACCAGCACGAGCAGGTCGGCGAAGTTCACCCCGAAGCTGGAGCTCTCCGCGGCGGGCCTGACGCCCACGCCCGCGGCCCACACGACCGCGCCGCCGCCCATCCAGCGGGCGCCCGTCGCGGCGCGGCTCCCCGCCTGCCTGACCGAGGCGACCAGCAGCGAGACTGCGGCGAGCAGCGCCGCGAACAGCCCCGCGATCGCACCGGTCAGCAGGGCCGGGCCGCCCGCTAGGAGCGCGGCCGCGAACCCTGCGGCACCGGCCGCCGCCGCGGCGGCCAGTGGTGCCCGTGGATCACGCGAGCGGATCACAGTCGTTGCCCATCCCGTCTCGATACCGGCAATTGACATCGCCAGTGTGTGCGGTTGCGGGTGCGCGAGTGGTGATAACGCCGATGTCGTCACCGATCTGATAACCACACAGACCATTTGTCACGAAGATTTACTTGACAGTGAGTCAGGAATTCTCAGTAGAAGCAACCGTACGCACCGCAGGTCACGGACCAGCCACGGTCCGGAATCCTCTCAGTACGCTTCGGTGATCACGTTGTTGAGCTGCTCGCCGGCGAGGTAGCGCAGGAGCTGCGAGCGGATGAGCCGCAGCTGGCGCCGGGCGGAGGCAGGGGTGCTGCCGGCGACGTGCGGGGTGATCAGGACACCGGGAGAGCTCCAGAGGGGGTGGCCCTCGGGCAGCGGCTCCGGCTCGGTCACGTCCAGCGCTGCGCGCAGCCTACCGGTCTTCAGCTCAGAAACCAGGGCATCCGTGTCGACGATCCCGCCCCTGGCGGCGTTGACGAGCACGGCGCCGTCCTTCATCCGGGTGAGGAAGGCGGCGTCGACCATGCCGGCGGTGTCGGGGGTGGTGGGCACGAGCAGCACCACGACGTCGGCCTCCGGCAGCAGCGCGGGCAACTCGTCCATGCCGTGGACGCCCTCGCGCGCGCTCCTGGCGACCCTGACGACCTCGACCTCGAACCCGTCGAGCCGCCTCTCCAGCGCGGCCCCGATGGACCCGTAGCCGACGATCAGCACGGTGGAGTCGGCGAGCACGCCTGTGTGGTGGTAGGTCCACTGGCCGCGCCGCTGCGCGTCGAGGAAGCCGGGGAACTCCCGCAGCACCGCGATCATCGCCCCGACCGCCCATTCGGCGGTTCCCGCGTCGTGCGCGCCGCGCGCGTTGCACAGGACCGCGCCCTCGGGCAGGTACGGCCGGTACGGCTCCACGCCCGCGGTGACGGTCTGCAGGAGCCGCAGCGAGGCCATCCTGGCCAGCGTTCCAGGCACGTCGGGCACGGTGAGGAGCGGCGGGATCCAGACCTCGACCTCGTCGATGCCGTCGGGCAGCGGCCCGGTGCCGTCGTAGACGGCGCACTCGACGCCGGGCAGATCAGACAGGACTTCGGCGAACGCGTCAGAGGGGACCCAGATCTTCATGCCGAGAACCTTACGACTCCGGGGGAAGTATGGTGCACATGAGGACACTCTTGATGATCATGCTTCTCGCCGGGGTCACCGCCTGCTCCACCGCGGGCGGGGTGACGGCCGACGCCACAGCTGACGCCCACCCGGACAGCACGGTGCCCGCCGCGCCGCCGCCGGGCGAGCCGAGATCCGTGGCGACCGGGCTGGCCGTGCCGTGGGGGATCGCCTTCCTGCCCGGCGGCGACGCGCTGGTGACCGAGCGCGACTCCGCCCGGCTGCTCAGGGTGAGCCAGGCCGGCAAGGTGACCGACCTGGGCAAGGTCGCCGAGGTCAGCCCCGAGGGCGAGGGCGGCCTGCTCGGCGTGGCCGTCAAGGGCGAGCAGGTCTTCCTCTACCTCACCGCGGCCGACGGCAACCGGATCGTCCGCTATCGCCTCACCGGCGACCGCCTGGGCGAGGCCAAGGTCATCGTCCACAGCATCCCCAAGGGAGTCATACACAACGGCGGGCGGCTCGCCTTCGGCCCCGACGGCTACCTGTACGCGGGCACCGGCGAGACCGGCCAGGACGGGCTCGCCCAGCAGCGCGACTCACTCGCCGGCAAGATCCTGCGCATGACCACCGACGGCGCGCCCGCCCCCGGCAACCCCTTCGGCACGCTCGTCTACAGCTACGGCCACCGCAACGTCCAGGGGCTCGCCTGGGACCCGTCGGGCAGGATGTACGCCTCGGAGTTCGGCCAGAACACCTACGACGAGCTCAACCAGATCAAGCCGGGCGGCAACTACGGCTGGCCGGAGGTCGAGGGGCGCGGCGACAACCCCGCCTACGTGAACCCGGTTCTCACCTGGCGGACGTCCGAGGCGTCCCCGTCCGGGCTGGCCTACGCCGACGGCTCGCTGTGGATGGCCGCGCTGCGCGGCGAGCGCCTGTGGCAGATCCCGCTGGGCCGTGACGGCTCCGCCGGCACCCCGGTCGCGCACTTCACCGGCCGGTACGGCAGGCTCCGCGCGGTGACCCCCGCCCCCGACGGGACGCTCTGGGTGTCGACCAGCAACAAGGACGGCAGGGGCACGCCGCGGCAGGGCGACGACCAGATCCTGTCGGTCACTCCTAGCAGGTGATCTGCGCCTGCGGCCGGTACTTGGTGGTCTGCTTCTTGTCCCGCTTGGCTTCCTTGCCGTCGACGTACATCACGCGGGTGACGTCGATCGTGAAGCCCTGCTGCCCCGTCACGGGCCGGCAGGCCGGGCCGGTGCCCGACTCGCGACGGAACGGGGTGAAGTTCCGCTTGTCCGACTCGACCGCCTCGACCTTGTCGTAGCGCTTGGTGCTCCACAGCGTGACGGTGACCGAGGTGGCGGTCGACTCCGTCTTGATCAGCACGCCGTAGTCGGAGTCGTTGCGCCACTTCAGGTCCAGGTCCCGGTAGAGCAGCGCGGCGTCGCGTCCGGCCGGATAGCGGGTGTCGTGGTAGTCCATCGGCGTGTGCTCGACGTCCTCGAACCCGGCGAAGTAGGCCGCGTTGTACAGGGCCGTGGCGAACTGCGAGCCGCCGCCGCCGACGATCTGCACCTGTCGGCCGCCGACGATCTGCGGGGCCATGACGTAGCCGCCCTCGACCGTCCGCTCACCCAGCACCTCGTTGAGTGAGAACGTGTCGCCCGGCTTCACCATCTGACCATCCAGCTGGGTCGCCATCTGCCTGATGTTGGTGACGCGCGGCTGACAGCAGTCGAAGGGGGTGGTGAAGTCGGCCACCTTCTCCTTGATGCCGAGGCCGCTCACCTCCTCGGTGGTGACCTCGGGTGTGACGGCGGCGAGCGCGACAGGGACGACACGGTTGCCGTCCGCGGTGAGCGCCTTGGCCATGTCGCGGGCGAGCTGCTTGTCGTCCACTCCCCTGCCGCGGCGGGCGGAGACGAGCGTCGGCCTGCCGTTCACGATCTCGTACGTGGCGTCGCGCGGCGCCTGGGCGGCGTCGATCAGGCGGCTCTCCACCGTGGCGATCGCGCCCTTGGCGTCGAACTGAGGCTCCAGGCCGCCCTTGCCGTCCGAGACGAAGGACAGGTGCTTCGCGATGGTGGCGGCGGGCAGCTGGACCTGCTTGGTGCCCGCGGTCAGCGTGACCGGCCGGGCGACTGCCCGCTCGGCGTCCGCCTGTGCCCGCCTGACGGCGGTGAGCGTGGTCTCGGGCTTGGCGGGCCTGAGGGTGAGCGCGGCCGTGTCGCGCGCGTGCAGGAACGCGTCGCTGATCACCCGGACCGCATCAGCCCGGTCGAGCAGGACGCCGTCGTGGGGGGCGCGCGCGACGGGGGTCACGCCGTTGAAGGCGACGCGGCCCTCGCGAGGGGCCTTGTCGACGGACTCCGCGATCCCCTCCACGGTCCTGGTGAGCTGGGAGGAGTCGATGGTCACCTTCGGGTCCAGATCGGTGGTGCCCGTCAGCCCGCGCCACACCTCCATGGGAGAGGGGAAGCCACTGGACGCCTGCCCGATCGTGGCGACGACGTCGAGTTCGAGGCCCGCCTCGTCGGCCTGGATGGTGTCCTTGCGCCCGCCGATGTCGACGACGACGGGCTTGTTGAGCTTGGTGGTCAGTTCGCTGCGGAGCTTGTCCGCGGCCTGCGTGACGGTCAGCCCGCCGATGTCGACGCCCGCGACGCGGGTGCCGCGCAGCACCGAGCCGGACATGAGCACCGCGGGCACCACGTACGCCAGCGCGGCCAGCGCCACGACCAGCAACGCGATGGCGGGCAGCAGGCGCCGGCGGCGCGGCGGCTCGGGGTCGATGAAGGCGGGCAGCCGCTCCGGCGAGCCCGACAGGCCGAACACGGGGGTGGGCGCAAGCGGCTCCTGGGCCTGTCCCTCGCGCATCGGCCACGGCTGCGGCGGCGGGGCCACGGGTGGCAGCCCGCCACCCTGGCCGCTCTGGCCGCCCGGGGCCCGCGACGGCGGTTCCGGCTGGCCGTTCGGGCCGAAGATGTCGCGCGACACGCCCGGCGGAAGGCCCTCGGCCTTCGGTTTCCTGTTGGTGCCGCGCGTGGGCAGCGGCACGGAGGAGAACGGGTCGGTCGGCGATTCGATCGGTCCGGCGTTACGCACGCCTCAATCTCCTCCCGCTCCGCAGCCACATCTCCAGGCAACAGTAAGGCAGAAGCATCCCTCTATGTCACCAGAAATGGCTACGGGTATGTGTCAACCTAGCCACCGATAGCGATGTTCGGGCCGTCCGGCGGTTCCGTACCTGGGCCGGAGCTCCGCGCGGCCCGCCACGCACAGGTACTCCAGATAGCGGCGCGCGCTCACCCGGGACAGCCCGGCGAGCTCCGCCGTCTCGGACGCCGACAGGTCGCGACCGGCCTCCCGCAGCGTCTGCGCCACCAGGGCGCACGTCGCCGGGGACAACCCCTTGGGCAGCGACGCGGCGGCCGTGTGCGTGCCGAAGAGCCGGTCCACGTCGTCCTGGCGGGCCTCCGGGCCGATCGCGGTGAGCTGCTTCCTGGTGTCGGCGTACTGCTTGAGCCGGTCGGCGAGGGCGGTGGCGGTGAACGGCTTGATCAGGTAGCCGACCGCGCCGCCGCGCATCGCCTCCCTGACCGTCGGCACGTCACGGGCGGCGCTGATCATCAGGACGTCCACGTCGTGCAGCGCCTTCAGCACCTCCAACCCGGACATGTCGGGCAGGTAGATGTCGAGCAGCACCAGGTCGGGCCGGAGCTCGGCCGCCGCGGCGAGCGCGTCCTCGCCGTTGTGCGCCGACGCCACCACCCGGAAGCCCGGCACCCGCGCCACATAGCCGCTGTGGATGCGGGCCACCATGAAGTCGTCGTCCACGACGAGCACCCGCACCTCGCTCACGTGGCTGCTCACGGGGTCACCGCCCCGACCGGCGCCGGCAGCAGGGCCGTGAAGACCGCGCCGTCGGCGTTGCGCACCCGCACCCAGCCGCCCCTGCGCAGGCACGCCTGCCTGGTGAGGGCCAGGCCGAGGCCGCGCGGGCCCGAATGGGCCGCCTTGGTGGTGAAGCCCTCCCTGAAGACCTCCTCGACCAGCTCGGGCGCGATGCCGGGGCCCGAGTCGCCGACCCGGACGTGCAGGCCCTCCGCGCCGGCCCGCACCGACACCTCGATCGTCCCCTCCACGCCGTCGAGCGCGTCGATCGCGTTGGCCACCAGGTTGCCGACGACCAGGACCGCGTCCTGCGGGTCACCGAGCGCCCCTCGCGGCACGTCCGAGTCGTCCGAGAGGACCAGCCGGGCGCCGCGCTCCGCCGCCTCGGCCGACTTGGCGAGCAGCAGCGCGGCCAGCGTCGGGTCCTGGACGCGTTCGCGCAGGCCGGTGGCGTACGCGCTGCGGGTGGTGCGGGTGATGAAGCTGATGGCGGCCTCGTGCTCGCCCAGCTCCAGCAGGCCGACCACGGTGTGCATACGGTTGGCGAACTCGTGCGCCTGGGCGCGCAGGGCCTCGGTGGCGCTGCTGGTGTCGTCCAGCTCGCGGGCCAGCCGCACCAGCTCGGTGCGGTCGCGCAAGGTCACCACCCAGCCGCGGTGCTGGCCGCGTACCGACACCGGGGTGCGGTTGAGCACCAGCACCCGGTCGCGGTGCAGGACGACGCGGTCCTCGCCGGGGTCGGCCCCGCCCAGCACGTCGCGCATGCGGTCGGAGACCGGCATCTGGGTCAGGTCGGCGCCGACGTCGCCGAGCAGCTCACGGGCCGCGTCGTTGACCAGCGTCACCCGGCCCGCGAGGTCCAGCGCGAGCACGCCCTCCTTGACGCCGTGCAGCACGCCCTCGCGCTGCTCCAGCAGCCCGGCGATCTCACGCGGCTCCAGGCCGAACGTCTGCCTGCGCACCCGAGCGGTGATCAACGCGGCTCCCGTCAGCCCGACGAGCAGGACGGCCAGCGCGGTCCAGAACAGCGGCGGCAGCGCCCCCGCGACCTGACTGTTGACCGTGGTCTGCAGGACGCCGACCGACACCAGGCCGACGACCCGCCCGTACTCGTCGAAGATCGGCGCCTTGCCCCTGACCGTGGTACCGATCGTGCCCGTTTCGGTGCCGACCCAGCTCCTGCCGCTCCTGAGCACGGTGGTGCCGTCAGTCGACAGCTTCTTGCCGATCAGGGCGGCGTTGGGGTGGGCGTAGCGGGTCTGCGAGGCGTTGGCGATGACCACGTAGTCGGCGTCGGTCTCGTCCTGGACGCTCATGGCGAGCGGCTGCAGCACCGTTTCCGGATTTTTCATGTCGAAGGCGTCGCGCACCTGAGGGAGCCCCGCCACCGCCTGCGCGATGGCCAGCGCCCGCTGCTGGTGCAGCGAGTCGAGCTGGCTGCGCGTGTGCTTGGCCCACACGCCGGCCGTGCCGCCGACGGCCAGCAGCACGATCACCATCTGGAGGACGAACAGTTGGGTCCCCAGGGAGGCGTCAATAACCCGTCTCACCTGGCTCATGGAAACATGCCCAGGTCACGGCGGGGTCGCGACCAATACGAACTATATGGCGGCAATCACACAAACCCTCGACTCCGTGGGGGTGCTCACCTCACCATCCAGATTTCACAACGTGAAAATCCCCCCTTGGAGTGATCATGCGTCTGCGCATACTCGCCGCCCTCGCGGCGCTCTCCGTCGCCGCGCTGACCGGCTGCGGCGACACCGGCTCCTCCGGCGGCGGCACCAGCGCGCTGCGCATCATGGCGCCCGCCGCGCCCGGCGGCGGCTGGGACCAGACGTCGCGCACCGCCGAGCAGGCCTTCAAGACCGCCGACCCCAAGCGCAAGGTCGAGGTCTTCAACGTGCCCGGCGCCGGCGGCACGATCGGCCTGGCACAGCTCGCGGGCGAGAACGGCAACGGCAACCTGCTGATGACCATGGGCCTGGTCATGGTGGGAGCCATCGAGCAGAACAAGTCCAAGGTCACGCTGGCGCAGACGACGCCGATCGCCAAGCTGACCGAGGAGTACGAGCTCGTCGTCGTCCCGGCGAACTCGCCGCTGAAGTCGCTGGCCGACCTCGTCGCCGCCTGGAAGGCCGACCCGAAGAAGGTCTCCATCGCGGGCGGCTCTGCAGGCGGCACCGACCACATCCTGGCCGGTCTGATGGCCAAGGCCGGTGGCGTGGACCCGAAGCAGGTCAACTACATCGCGCACTCCGGCGGCGGGGAGGCGCTCAACGCGCTGCTCGGCAACAACGTGACAGCGGGCATCTCGGGCGCCGGCGAGTTCGCCGAGCACGTGAAGTCCGGCAAGCTGCGCGCGCTCGGCGTCAGCTCCGCCCAGCGCATCGCCGAACTCGACGCGCCCACCCTCAAGGAGGGCGGCCTGGACGTGGAGCTGGCCAACTGGCGCGGTTTCGTCGCCCCCAGCGGGCTCAGCGACGCCGACAAGAAGGCGCTGACCGACCTGGTGACCAAGATGCACGACTCGCAGACGTGGAAGGACGCGGTGGCCAAGAACGGCTGGATCGACTCGTTCCAGACCGGCCAGCAGTTCACCGACTTCCTCACCTCCGAGGAGACCCGGGTCAAGGGCATCATCGCCGAACTGGGCGTCGTCTCCTGATGTCCACGCCTCAGGACGTCGCGAAGCGGCGATGGTGGCGGCCCGAGCTGGGGCTGGCGCTGGTGGTGCTCGGCCTGGGCGTCTTCGTCGTGCTCGGCACGCTGGACGTCTCCGCCGCCGCCTCCCAGCTCGGTCTCGGGCCGCGGTTCTTCCCGATGCTGGTGGGCGGTTCCATGATCGTCATCGGCCTGTTCTACGTGGCCGACGTGCTGCGCGGCGGCCGGGGCGACCCCGAGGAGAGCGAGGACGTGGACGTCGACGCACCCGCCGACTGGCGCAGCGTCGGCCTGGTGAGCGGCATCTTCCTGGCCTTCACGGCGCTGCTGAACCCGCTCGGCTGGGTCCTCGCCGCCAGCCTGCTGTTCTTCGGCCTGTCACTGGCCCTGGGCGCCGAGCACAAGGTGCGCGCGGCGGTGGTCGGCGTGATCGTCGGGCTCGTCACGTACCTGCTGTTCGTGAAGGGCCTGGGCGTCACGCTGCCCGGCGGGCTGCTGCAGGGGGTGCTCTAGGTGCAGTCGTTCCAGCTCCTGATGGACGGGTTCGCCGCGGCGCTCACCCCGGTCAACCTGATGTACGCGCTGATCGGCGTCACCCTCGGCACGCTCGTCGGCGTGCTGCCCGGCATCGGCCCGGCCATGACCGTCGCGCTGCTGCTGCCGATCACCTTCACCGTCCCTCCGACCAGCGCCTTCATCATGTTCGCCGGGATCTACTACGGCGGCATGTACGGCGGATCCACCACGTCCATCCTGCTCAACACGCCCGGCGAGTCGTCCTCGATGATCACCGCGCTGGAGGGCAACAAGATGGCCAGGCGCGGCAGGGCGGCACAGGCCCTGGCCACGGCCGCCATCGGCTCGTTCGTGGCGGGCACCATCGCGACCGCCCTGCTGGTCGTGGCGGCGCCCGCAGTGGTGAGCTTCGCCATCTCGTTCAGCCCCGCCGACTACTTCGCGCTGGCCATCCTGGCCTTCACCGCGGTGTCGTCGGTGCTGTCGCGCTCCATCGTGCGCGGGCTGGCGTCGCTGGGGATCGGCCTGGTCATCGGGCTGATCGGGATCGACCAGCAGACCGGGCAGGCACGCCTGACCCTGGGCGTCCCGCAACTACTCGACGGCGTGGACGTGGTGATCGTCGCCGTCGGCCTGTTCGCCCTCGGCGAGGCCCTGTACGTGGCCTCGCGGCTGCGGCACTCGACACCCGAGGTGGTGCCGGTGGGCCGGGCCTGGATGGGCAAGGCCGACTGGCGCAGGTCGTGGCTGCCGTGGCTGCGGGGCACCGCCCTGGGCTTCCCGTTCGGCGCGCTGCCCGGCGGCGGCGCGGAGATCCCCACGTTCCTGTCGTACGCGGCCGAGCAGCGGCTGGCGCGCGGCGTCGCCCGCGAGGAGTACGGCAAGGGCGCCATCGAAGGCGTGGCAGGGCCGGAGGCGGCCAACAACGCCTCCGCCGCGGGCACCCTGGTGCCGCTGCTCACGCTGGGGCTGCCCACGTCCGCGACGGCCGCGATCATGCTCGCCGCCTTCCAGCAGTACGGCCTGCAGCCGGGCCCGCAGCTGTTCGACCACAACCCGGCCCTGGTGTGGGGCATGATCGCGTCGCTGTTCATCGGCAACACGATGCTGCTCGTGCTGAACCTGCCACTGGCGCCGCTGTGGGCGCGGGTGCTGCGCGTCCCCCGTCCGTACCTGTACGCCGGGATCGTGCTGTTCGCCGCGCTCGGCGTCTACGCGCTGAACGGGACGGTCGTCGACCTGATCGTGCTCTTCGTGCTCGGCATGCTGGGGTTCGCGATGCGGCGCTTCGGCCTGCCCGTCGCGCCCGCCGTGATCGGCCTGATCCTCGGGCCGATGGCGGAGATCCAGCTCAGGCGGGCGCTGGCGATCGGCGCGGGCGACGCGACCGTCCTGGTCAGCAGCCCGATGGCGGTGATCCTGCTGCTCCTGGCCGCGGGGGCCCTGCTGACCCCGGTCTTCAGGAAGCTCCTGGCCCGCCGAACCCCCGAAGCGCCTGCCCCCGCGTCCCGAGAGGAGACCAACCAGCACTGACGCCCCCGGCCCCTCGGTTGGAGGCCGGGGGGCTCAACGGCGATACCGCCGGCCTCAGCACCGGCCGACCCCGCCTGCAGCGTTCCAGCGCGCGCTCCACCACTTCGTGAGGCTTCAGGCCGTTGCGCTGCCAGATGACCTTGATCTCGAAAGCGCGGGGATCGCCCGCGAACCTGGTCTCCAGGTAGTCCAGATAGTCCCGTTCGGTGCTCTCGCCTTCGACCACAGCGTAGATCACCTGGCGTCTGCGTCCCTCAGAGACGGCACGGGGCGCTCGCGCAGCACCAGTCGGCGGGCCTTTCCTCCTGACCCGGCTCACTCCTCGGCCCCAGCGGCGCACTTCTCGATCTCCACCGCCATCCCGTTGAGCCCGATGTGGGGCACTCCGCCGTATCGGCCGCGCAGGTATCCGCGGTCCAGACTCTCGTCAGCCCGCACACCGACCTCGGTGAGCGGGTAGAGCTCGGACTCACCGCTTCGCCGCTTCTCCGTGATCCACACCTGCTCGCGATCCAGCGGACGCTGAACATGTGCCTTGCTCAGCAAGGTCGCGTCGTGCCCGGTGAAGATGAGTTGCGCTCCTCGTGGGTTGGCCACCGGGTCCTCGAAGAGCCGGACGACCTCTGCCACCAGCAGTGGATGGACGCTGGAGTCCAGCTCGTCCACCAGCAGCACCGCGCCGTCGTCGAGGGCCTTGAGCAGTGGCCCCAGGAACGCGAACCAGGCGAGGGTGCCGAAGGATTCCTGATGATGCATGTCGAAGGGCACGGGCCCGTCCTTGCCCTGGTGCACCAGGAAGACCTCGGGCGTGTCCTCGCCTCGGTCCTCGACCACCACTCCGGTCACTCCCAGGTCAGCCACTGACAGCAGGCCTTCCACCCGGTCACGGAACTCGGGTTTCAGAAGCTCCCAACGGGTGTAGGCGTCGCGCTGCCGTAGATCGTCGCCGGGGCTGACCTGCCACAAGTTGTCTTTGAACCAGTCATGGACGGGGACCAGCTGCTTCAGCTGGAGTGATGCCGCAGCCGTAAGGAAGAGGGCATCGGATCTGGTGTAGTCGATCACGGGCTTCTTCGCGCCCCTGAGGCGATCGCTTGGGAACCGGTACTCGTCCTCCCCTCGTTCAGGCCGTTCGGCGTCCCGATCGAACCAGACCTGCCGTCGTCGGCTCCCTTTGGGGAAGACGTGGAGCCACTCGGTCTCCACGCGCTGGTCGGATACCTCAAATCCGTAGACGTACCGGTCTCCGCTGATCAGGATGTCGACCTCGAACAGAGAAGCTTCTCGCGTCGCCTCACGGTCGAGCGCGAACGGCCGCCTGGGCACGCCTTTGGCGCGCGCCCAGGCTGCGACCGAGTCCAGCACGGCGTGCCGCATCCAGCACATGGCCGACAGCACGTTGGTCTTGCCGGACGCATTGGCACCGAAGATCGCCGCAACGGGAGAGACACGCAGGCCATCGAGTGATCTCGCGGCCCGATCGCCTCCGTCCGGAGCGAGCAGGGACAACTCGAACTCTCCGCGAAACGACAGGACGTTCGCGGCTCGGAATCCCACCAGCAAGGCCGAGCCTCCGCATCTAGATGAGGCACCTATCGGCATCTTATGCCCTCTCAAGGGAAAAACCCACGTTGAGCAGCCCGAAATCAGGTTCTCGAGCCTACTCGGAAGCACGCCGCCCTCGACACCCATTCAGCCCCCGCCCCGGCGAAGTACCGCCTGCCAACGTCGCAACGAACGGTGTGGGAGCCGTGCGGAACCCGGCCATACCGCGTCCGAGCGCTCACCACCCGGGCGCCGCCACCGTGGCGTCCCTCACGGTGACGTCACGGTGATGTGACCTGGACGTGCCGACAAGGAAGGCGGGCCGCAGGCGCACGGTCAGTGCCGCTTACGCTAGCCGAGACGAACGAGAGCAGCTCTGGGGGCGACCGTGAAGCCGAAGACCTATGTCTGCGCTGGTTTAGGCTTGCTGGTCGTCGCCTTCTCGGCTCTGTACTATCCGGCCGTCGGCGAGTTCACCGGCCTTTACTGCGCTCCTCGAAAGCTGCACGACATTCGGCCACCAGCGGAAAGCGCCTCTCCCGAAGAGGTCGTGAGGGCCTACCTCAGAGCGGTCATGGCGAGAGATCTCGACACTGCCCGCCACTTGTCCACCTCCGAGTTCGCCGACCGCGAGGAGTCCGTCTACGACAGCTCCTTCTGCGACTGGACCTCTCTCGGGGCCGTGACCGTCTGGCCGGCCCATCCCGATGTGGACGGCACGGGCAGGTACACGACAGTCATGCGGGTGTCCGTGGAACTCGAACTGCAAACGCGCGGCCGAGATGCGTCAGAGGATTTCAGCTGGGGTTACTTGCTCGAGAGGGCCTCTCCAAAGGAGAGGTGGCGCATTTTCGACTCGGGAGAGGGGTAGCCCGCACGCGGTCGACGCGCACCCGGCAGGCGCGGCCTTCCACCTGGCCCACCAGCCGACCAGGCGACAGATCCACGTCCGAGCGCTTCCGCCCCTGTCCGGGCGCGGGGTCACAGGAGGGCGGCGAGCGCGCGGGTGGTGCGGTCCTGCTCCTCCGTGGTGCCGAACGGCGAGGCGAGGCAGTCCGTGACGCCGGCGTCCGCCAGCCTGGCGAGCTGGACGGCCACAGCCGTCTCGTCCCCCACGATGACGACGTCCTGAGGCCCGGCGACGCCCTCCCTGTCCAGCATCGCCCGGTACTCGGGCACCTGCCCCGCCAGCGCGAACGCCTCCGCGACACGGCCCCGCACCCCCGCCTCGTCGCCCGTGACGCAGACGACGAGCCCGGCCACCACGCGCGGTGCGGGACGTCCCGCGGACTCGGCCGCCTTGGTGGCGGACGGCACGATGTGCTCGGCGAGCGTCCTGGGGCCGGTCATCCAGGTCACGACGCCGTCGGTGTGCTCGCCCGCCAGCCGGAGCATGGCCGGGCCGAGCGCCGCCAGGAGCACCTGCGGCGGCTCGGCGCCGGGCACCGCCGCACCTCCGGAGGCGGTGAGCAGTTCGCCCCGGTGCTCGACGCTTTCGCCGCGCAGGAGCGGCGCCAGGACGGTCAGGTACTCCCGCATGCGGGCGACGGGACGGTCAGCGGGAAGCCCGAACATCGTCCGGACCATCGCCCCGATACCCGCCCCGATGCCGAGCGTGAGGCGGTTGCCGGTGGCCGCCTGGACGCTCAGGGCCTGACCGGCCAGCACGAGCGGGTGCCGCTGTGGCACGGGGACCACGGCGGTTCCCAGCGAGATGCGCGGCACCTGGCTGCCGACGACGGCGAGCGAGGTGAGGGCGTCCCAGCCGAACGCCTGGCTCGACCAGGCGGTGTCGAAGCCCAGCTCGGCCGCCGTACGCACCTGCGCGGCCAGCTCGTCCAGCGTCGCGGGGCCGCGCACGTCACCGATGGAGATTCCGATGCGCATGAGGTCTCCTCCCTCGAAGACAACAGGACCTGCTGGTCGCGGTCATCAGGGAGGACGTGGAGGCGCTCTGCGCCCGCGGACGGGAACTGCTCGAACACCCCATGCCGGACGAGGCCCTGCGGACCTGGCTGCGGGCGGTGGCGGTGCACGCGACGGCGATGCGCGGGCTGGTCGCGATCGAGATGGCGGGCGCGGCCCCCGCGCTGGCGGCCTGCCATGACGACATCCTGGCGACCGGCGAGGCGCTCCTCGCCCGCACAGCCCCCTTGGACGTCGCCGTCGCCGACCTCCTCAAGCTGGCCAACGCCATCGGCTGGGCCGCGGAGCAGTCACCGGAGGACGAACACCTCATCGACCGCCTCCTGGCCCTGGTGACCATCCAGCCGGAGAAACGTGAAGGGGCCCCGCCACCGAAGTGACGGAGCCCCTGAAAGTGGCGCG
Organism: Nonomuraea sp. NPDC005983; assembly: GCF_040614375.1. Taxonomy (NCBI): domain Bacteria; kingdom Bacillati; phylum Actinomycetota; class Actinomycetes; order Streptosporangiales; family Streptosporangiaceae; genus Nonomuraea; species Nonomuraea sp. NPDC005983. The sequence continues at coordinate 20,118 of NZ_JBEXUP010000016.1, read as the reverse complement.
ACCCTACTCGGAGACGCCCAGCTTCTCCAGGATCAGCACGCGGGCGCGGGCCGCGTCGGCCTTGCCACGGCTGGCCTTCATCACGCCTCCGACCAGCGCGCCCACCGCGGCGATCTTGCCGGAGCGGACCTTCTCGGCCGCGTCGGCGTTGCCCGCCAGGACCTCGTCGATGATGGCCGCCAGCTCGCCCTCGTCGTTGACGATCTGCAGGCCGCGCTTCTCGACCACCTCGTCGGGCGTGCCCTCCCCGGCCAGCACGCCCTCGAGCACCTCGCGGGCGAGCTTGTCGTTGAGCGCCCCGGAGGCCACCAGCTCGGTGACGCGGGCGATCTGGGCGGGCGTGATGGGCAGGTCGGCCAGCGCCACGCCGGTCTCGTTGGCGCGCCGCGCCAGCTCGCCCATCCACCACTTGCGCGCGTCGGCGGCCGGCGCGCCCGCGGTGACCGTGGCCTCGACCAGGTCGATCGCGTCGGCGTTGTGCATGGCCTGCATGTCGAGGTCCGACAGACCCCACTCGGCCTGCAGCCGCTTGCGCTTCACCGACGGCAGCTCGGGCAGCGTCGCCTTCAGCTCGGCCACCCAGGCGGTGTCGGGCGCGATCGGCACCAGGTCGGGCTCGGGGAAGTACCGGTAGTCCTGCGCCTCCTCCTTGGACCGGCCGGACGTGGTGGTGCCGGTGTCCTCGTGGAAGTGCCTGGTCTCCTGGAGGATCCGGCCGCCGTCGGCGAGGATGGCGGCCTGCCGCTCGATCTCGCTGCGCACCGCCCGTTCGACGCTGCGCAGCGAGTTGACGTTCTTGGTCTCGGTACGGGTTCCCCACTCGGACGAGCCGCGCGGCATGAGGGAGACGTTGACGTCGCAGCGCAGCGACCCCTCCTCCATCCGCACGTCGGAGACGCCCAGCGAGCGCATGATCTCGCGCAGCTCGGTGACGTAGGCCTTCGCCACCTCGGGCGCCAGCCGGTCGGTGCCGGGGATGGGCTTGGTGACGATCTCGACCAGCGGGATGCCGGCCCGGTTGTAGTCGACGATCGAGTAGTCGGCCCCCTGGATGCGCCCGGTGGCGCCGCCCACGTGGGTGGACTTGCCGGTGTCCTCCTCCAGGTGGACCCGCTCGATCTCGATCCGCACGGTCTCGCCGTCGATCTCGACGTCGAGGTAGCCGTCGAAGCAGAGCGGCTCGTCGTACTGCGAGATCTGGTAGTTCTTCGGCATGTCCGGATAGAAGTAGTTCTTCCGGGCGAAACGGCACCATTCGGCGATGGAGCAGTTCAGCGCCAGGCCGATGCGGATCGTCGACTCGATCGCCTGAGCGTTGGCGACGGGCAGCGACCCGGGCAGCGCCAGGCAGGTCGGGCAGACCTGCGTGTTGGGCGGCGCGCCGAACGTCGTGCGGCAGCCGCAGAACATCTTGGACGCGGTGCCGAGCTCGACGTGGGTCTCCAGCCCGAGCACCGGCTCGAACCGGTCGAGCGCCTCGTCATAGGCCATCATCGTGGTCACAGTGCCGGAGCCTCCTTCAGCAGCGGGCCGCCCCAGCGGCTCTCCAGGGCCTTCTCGACGGCGGCGCCGACCCGGTAGCAGCGGTCGTCGCCCAGCACCGGGGCCATGATCTGCAGGCCGACCGGCAGGCCGTCCTCGTCGGCCAGGCCGCACGGCACCGAGATGGCCGCGTTGCCCGCCAGGTTGGACGGGATCGTGCACAGGTCGGCGAGGTACATGGCCATCGGGTCGTCGGCACGCTCGCCGATCGGGAACGCCGTGGTCGGGGTCGTCGGCGAGACCAGGACGTCCACCTGATGGAAGGCGGCCTCGAACTCGCGGGAGATGACCGTACGGACCTTCTGCGCCTGCCCGTAGTAGGCGTCGTAGTAGCCGCTCGACAGCGCGTACGTACCGAGCATGATGCGCCGCTTGACCTCGGGGCCGAAGCCGGCGGCCCGGGTCAGGGCCATGACCTCCTCGGCGCTGCGGGTGCCGTCGTCGCCGACGCGCAGGCCGTACCGCATGGCGTCGAAGCGGGCCAGGTTGGACGAGCACTCGGACGGCGCGATCAGGTAGTAGGCCGGCAGCGCGGTCGCGAACGACGGGCAGGAGATCTCGACGACCTTCGCCCCGAGCGACTCCAGCAGCTGGACGGCCTCGTTGTAGCGGGCCAGCACGCCGGGCTGGTAGCCCTCGCCGCCGAACTCCTTGACGACGCCGATCCGCATGCCGGCGATGTCGGCGTTCCTGGCGGCCTCGACCACCGAGGGCACCGGCGCGTCGATGGAGGTGGAGTCGAGCGGGTCGTGGCCGGAGAACGCCTCCTGCAGCAGCGCCGCGTCGAGGACGTTCCTGGCGAACGGGCCGGGCGTGTCGAGCGAGCTGGCGAACGCGATCAGCCCGAAGCGGGACGAGCCACCATAGGTGGGCTTCATGCCCACGATGCCGGTGACCGCGGCGGGCTGCCGGATGGAGCCGCCCGTGTCGGTGCCCGTGGACAGCGGCGCCTCGTAGGCCGCCACCGCGGCGCTGGAGCCGCCGGAGGAACCACCGGGGATCCGGCTCAGGTCCCACGGGTTGCGGGTCACCTGGTAGGCGGAGTTCTCCGTGGAGGAGCCCATCGCGAACTCGTCCAGGTTCGTCTTGCCCAGGATGACCAGGCCGGCCTCGCGCAGGCGGCGGGTGACCGTCGCGTCGAACGGCGGGCGCCACCCCTCCAGGATCTTGGACGCGGCCGTGGTCGGCATGTCGTTGGTGGTGAAGATGTCCTTGTGCGCGATCGGGACGCCGGCCAGCGGCCCGAGCTGCTCCCCTGCCCGCAGCCGCGCGTCGACGGCCCGCGCCTGGTCGAGCGTGATCTCGCGATCGACGTGCAGGAACGCCTGAATCTTGGGCTCGACCTCGGCCATCCGGTCGAGGTGGGCCTCGGCGACCTCGACGGCGGACACCTCGCCCTTGGCGATCAGCTCGCCCAACTGGGCGGCGGTCTTGTTGATCAGACTCATGCCTCCTCCCCCAGGATGCGCGGCACCCGGAAGCGGTCGTCCTCGACGGCGGGAGCGCCGGACAGGGCCTGCTCGGGCGTCAGGGACGGTCGCACCTCGTCGGCACGGAAGACATTGGTCAGCGGGAGCGCGTGCGACGAAGGCGGGACGTCTTCGGCGGCGACCTCGGCTACCTTGGCGACGGACTCGATGATGGCATCGAGCTGCGTGGCGTAGTGGTCGAGTTCGTCGTCGTTGAGCGCCAGCCGGGACAACCGGGCCAGGTGCGCGACCTCGTCGCGGGTTATGGCGGACATGAGTCGTTGAACCCGTTTCGTGGATGGAGTTTGGACACTCACATCCTAGGGGCCTTGACGGGACGCCTCCGAACCATTAACCACCTGGAAACACAGGTCACCCGTACAACTCCCCCAGCCCGACGCACCGCACGTCCCGTTCCGACCGCAGCGCACCGTCGAAACCGGTTCCGCTGAAGCAGGCCAGGACGGTGTCACGCACGTCGTACCCCTTGGTCTCGAGCAGTTCCTTGGCCCTCCTGAGGCGCGAGACGTGCGCGAGCCCCATCTCCCTGCCCCATTTCACCTCGCCCAGCGAGACGATCCGCCGGGGCTCGCCGGGCAGGGCGGGAGCGAACACGACCACGTCCACCTCGATCTGCTCCCGGCGCGCCGAGTCAGTGACCACGCCCGCGCCCACCTCGCCGGGCAGCTCGCCGAAGACGTCCTCGACTCGGGCGAACTGGCGGCACAGCTCCTCGAAGTGCGGCCCGAGCACCTGGACGGCGAACCGGGTGCGGGAGTCCTGCCACACGGCGGCCGACCTGCCGCTCTCCAGCAGCCCCCAACGGGGGCGCATGACCACCTGGTAGAAGTTGATCAGCGGTTCGCCGACGTGATAGACCGCGCGCCCGGTGCGGAAGGCGTCCGGCTCCCTGCGCAGCAGACAGCTGTCCTCCAGCACGTTGAGGTGGTGGCCGATGTCGGCGGCCTTGCGTCCGATGTAGGTCGCTATGCCGCCCCGAGTGCCGTTGCCGTTCGCCACGGCGGCGAGCACGGAGTGATAGAGGGCGGAGTCGCGCACGTCCGCCTCTTCCTCCAGCAAGTAGCGGGCTTCGCGGAACAGCGGTGTGCCCGGGTCCAGAACGGTCCGCTGCACCCAGTCGTCGAAATCGTCTGGGCCTTCCGGCGTGTCGCCGTCGACGAACCGGAGGTAGGCGGGGGTTCCGCCGACGATCGCATGAGCTCGTACGGCCAGCCGTGCGTCACCCAGCCCCCAATATCTCGCCGCGAGACGGTAGTCGAACGGACGCACCACAAGCTCCAGCGACGCGCGACCACGTAGCGGGGCGTTTCCAGCGAGCAGGCGGCCCATGACGGACCTCGCCGACCCGCACAGCAGCAGGGAGACCGGAGAGCCGGTCGCGTTCGCCCGGTCGATCTCCCGCTGGATGATCGAGGGCAGCGCGGGCGACACCTTGCTGAGGTAGGGGAACTCGTCGATCACCATGAGGTCACGCCGCTCGGCGCTGATCGCGAACAGCTGCCGGATCGCCTCGTCCCAGCTCGCGAACCGGAACGGCGCCGGGGCCTGGACGTGCTCGGCCAGCGCGGACGAGAACAAGCTGAGCGACTCGGTCTCCGTCGCCTCCGTCGCGCCGAAGTAGAAGCCCTTCGTCTCCCTGGCGAGCGCCTCAACCAAGAAGGTCTTTCCCTGGCGGCGCCGCCCGCTGATGACCCCCAGCTGCGGCTGCTTCCCCACTCTCGCGGCGAATCTGGCCAGATGCCGCCATTCGAAGTCACGGGCGAAAATGCGCTCAGGCTTCGCGATCACTGGAGCCGCCCATAGAAGTAGGAGTGTACTTCGACGAAGTGTAGTCCTACCTTTCAAGCGTCTGGCGGCACGTGCGGCCGGGATCCTGATGACCGCCTTCGCGCGCTCACGCCGACCGGCTGACCTCCGGGCGGTAGCCGTACTCCGACTCGGAGCCGGCCTTGAAGCGCTCGCGCAGCCAGACCGTGGCGTCGGCGGAGGGCATCGCCTCGCAGAACAGCCAGCCCTGGCCCAGGTCGCAGCCCATGTCCGCCAGGCGCACGGCCACCTCGTCCGACTCGACGCCCTCGGCGACCGAGCGCAGCCCCAGGGAGCGGACGAGGTCGACGATGGAACGGACGATGCGGTCGTCGTCCTGGGACTCGGCGATGCGCCGGACGAACGACGAATCGATCTTGACTTCGGAGACGGCCAGCCGTTGCAGCCTGATCAGGGAGGAGTAACCGGTGCCGAAGTCGTCCAGGGCCAGGGAGACGCCGAGCGCCGCCAGGGCCTTGATCGTCTCGTGCGTGTAGGCCTGGTCGCCCATCAGGATGCGCTCGGTGACCTCCAGCTGGATCGCCTCCGGCGGCAGCCCGAACTTCGTCAGCCCCGCCTCCAGCTGCTCGGGCAGGGCCGAGCCGAGCAGGTCGCGGGCGGAGATGTTGACCGAGATCGGCACCCGCAGGCCGGCGTGCCACCAGCGGGCCGCCTGACCCAGGGCCGCCTCGATGACGTACTCGGTGAGCTGCCGCATCAGGTACGACTGCTCAGCCAGCGGGATGAACTCCGACGGCGCGATCGGCCCGTGCACCGGGTGCCGCCAGCGCAGCAGCGCCTCCACACCGTGCACGGCGCCGTTGGTGAGAGCGACCTTGGGCTGGTAGTGCAGCTTGAGCTCGCCGTTGTCGACGGCGCGGCGCAGGTCGCCGAGCAGGTTGAGCCGCTCGGGCGAGTTGCGGTCCTTGTCGGGCTGGTACAGCTCGACACCGGTCCGGCCCTCCTTGGCCAGGTACATGGCGACGTCAGCGCGCTGGAGCAGCAGCTCGAAGTCGGGCGCGTGGTCGGGGTAGAGCGCGATGCCGACGGAGGCGTCGAGGTCGAACGTCATGCCCTCCAGGCGTACCGGCTCGGTCAGCGCTGCCCGCAGCCTGGCCGCCACCTCGCGGGCGGCGTGCGCGTCCCTGATCGAGGGCAGCAGGACGGCGAACTCGTCGCCCCCGAGGCGGGCCACGACGTCGCCAGGACGCACGGAGTGGGTCAGGCGGTGCGCGACCATCTGCAGCAGCCGGTCCCCCACCGGATGCCCCATCGTGTCGTTGACCTCCTTGAACCGGTCGAGGTCGAGCAGGAACAGCCCGACCCGCTCGTCGTGGCGCGACTCGGCCAGCGCCTCCTCGGTGCTCACGATGAGCATCTTGCGGTTGGGCAGCCCGGTCAGCTCGTCGTGCAGCGCCTGGTGGTCGCGGCGCATCGACAGCGTGGCGGTGAAGTAGACGGCGAGCAGCGGCGCCACGAAGAGGGGCACCAGCCCCGGCGAGTGGTTCATGACCACGACGACCACGGGGGCCAGGCCGAGCAGCGCGGTGTAGACGAGGCTCTGCGGCCCGACGGTGGCCTTCAGCACCCGCGCGATCGACCTGCGCTCGTGCAGCGCGACGGCCCCACAGACGAGTGCGGCCCTGGTGATGAAGTAGGCGACCCCTGCCAGCGCGATCGCGAGCAGGTCGCTCCCCTTGGGCACCCACGGCTCGGCGGGGCTGGGCGCGATCCCGAAGAGGCCGAGCACCACGGTGGCGGCGGTCAGCGCCAGCGTCGACTGGCCGATGTTGAACATCACCCGATGCCAGGCCCTGCGGGTCACGACACCGTTCATGGCGACGGCCACCGCCTGCATGAGCACCGCGACGGGCAGCCCGAAGTGGAGGAGTACGGCGAAGGTGAACATGGCGGACGGGTACGTCCCGCCGACCGCGCTGGCGGAGGAGACCATCACGGGCCTCAGCTCGCCCAGGATGACCAGGACCGCCAACACCCAGAACAGCGGCCCCCTGGCCAGTTCCAGCAGGTCGGCGAGGTCCAGCCGCAGCATCGCCACGACGAGGGCGGTGCAGCCGATCGCGATGACGCCCGCGAGGAACGCCCACAGGGGCGTGCCGACGCGTGGTCCTGTGTCGCGGGTGTCGCTTGGGTCAGTCATCAGTAACAGAACCCCCATTAGGTCACTATGGGAGGGTACGACCTTCACCCCACTTCGCGAAACCAAGCGCGTACGTTCCGTCACTTCTCGTTTCGGACTTATACCCATAAAACACCCACAGTAGCCTTCACGCAACACTCCGTAGACCGTCCGGGGCGTAAGGCGGGCGCTCCCGGAGTCCGGAAGCGCCCGCGGCCCGGCCGGCTAGCCCGTCATGATGAACTCGTCGGGGCACATCACGACCGGCGACTCCACGTAGAGGCTGCGGTACTCGTCCTGGATGCCGCTGTTGTGGATCTGGATGGCCAGCGGGCCGACCCGGCCGGCGGTCCTGTCCAGGCTGATCAACAGCCTCGAGGCAGCCTTACTCCTCAGGCCTGGCCGCGACCTCGGCGGCCGCCTCCGGCCCCTTGTCGAGCAGGACCCCGAAGCCCGCCTCGTCGAGGATCGGGACGCCCAGGCTGACCGCCTTGTCGTACTTGGAGCCCGCGTTCTCTCCCGCGATCAGGAACGACGTCTTCTTCGACACCGAGCCGGCCACCTTGCCGCCCTGGCTGGTGAGAGCGTCGGCGGCGGAGTCGCGGGTGAACCCGCCGAGGGTGCCCGTCACCACGAAGGTGAGGCCCGCCAGGGTCTGCGGGCCCTTCTCCGGAGCCGGTTCGTCGGCCATCCGGACCCCGGCCGCCCGCCACCGCTCGATGATCTCGCGATGCCAGTCGACCTCGAACCACTCGCGGATCGTGGCCGCCACCCGCGGCCCGATGCCCGGGACGGCCGCCAGCTCCTCCTCGGAGGCGTTCATGATGACGTCGATCGAGCGCATGGCGTTGGCCAGATCGCGGGCCGTGGCCGGGCCGACGTGGCGAATGGACAGCGCCAGCAGAACCTGCGCGAGCGGCCGCTCCTTGGCCTCCTCCAGTTGCTGGATGAGCGTCAGGGCGTTCTGGCTCGCCTCTCCGTCGGCGTTGGAGAAGAAGGTGACGACCTTCTCCTCGCCGGTCTTCGGATCGATCTTGGGCAGCCCGTTGGCGAGGTCGCGGACCACGGACCTGATCGGGATGAGCTGCTCCAGCGTGAGGTCGAACAGGTCGGCCTCGGTGCGGACGACCGGATCCTGCGGCGGGAGGGGCTGGCTGAGCGCCGTCGCGCCGACGTACCCGAGGCCGTCGATGTCGAGAGCGCGGCGGTCGGCCGCGAAGTAGAGCCGCTCGCGGATCTGCCCCGGGCAGTAACGCGCGTTCGGGCAGCGCAGGTCGGCGTCGCCCTCCTTCTCGTAGGCCAGCTCGGTGCCGCACTCGGGGCAGTGCGTGGGCATCACGAACGCGCGCTCGGTGCCGTTGCGCAGCGCGGTGACGGGCCCGACGATCTCGGGGATCACGTCTCCGGCCTTGCGCAGCACCACGGTGTCGCCGATGAGCACGCCCTTCTTGACCACGATCGCGGCGTTGTGCAGGGTGGCCCGCTCGACCTCCGAACCCGCGACGACGATCGGCTCCATCACCCCGTACGGCGTGACGCGGCCGGTGCGGCCGACCCCCACCTGGATGTCGAGCAGCTTGGTGTTGACCTCTTCCGGCGGGTACTTGTACGCGATCGCCCACCGGGGGGCGCGCGAGGTGGAGCCCAGCTCGCGCTGCGTGCGGAAGCTGTCGATCTTGACCACGACCCCGTCGATCTCGTACGGCGGGTCGTGCCGGTGCTGCCGGTAGAACTCGATGAACCCGTTGATCTCGGTGAGGCTGCCGACCACCTTGTACAGGTCGCTGACCGGCAGCCCGAACTCGCGCAGCCGGTCGTACACCTCGGACTGGGCGCGCGGCTCCGCCGCCCCCTCCCACACGCCGATGCCGTGGACGATCATGCGTAGCGGGCGCTGGGCGGTGACCCGCGGGTCCTTCTGCCTCAGCGTGCCCGCCGCGGAGTTGCGCGGGTTGGCGAAGGGCGGCTTACCCTGCTCGACCAGCTGCTCGTTGAGCTTCTCGAAGTCTTTGACCGGGATGTAGACCTCGCCCCTGACCTCGACCAGGCCGGGGACGCCGGCGCCCGCCAGCCGGTGCGGGACGCCCTTGATCGTGCGGACGTTCGCCGTCACGTCGTCGCCCGTGCGGCCGTCGCCCCGGGTGGCGGCCCGCTCCAGCTTGCCGTCGCGGTAGACGAGCGCGATGGCCAGCCCGTCGATCTTCAGCTCGCACAGGTACGGGCCGGGGTCGCCCTCGGCCAGGCGCTCGGCGCGCACCTGCCAGGCCGCCATGTCGGCGTCGGTGAAGGCGTTGTCGAGGCTCTCCATCCGCGCCAGGTGCTGCACCTTGGTGAAGTCACCCGAGACCGGCGCGCCGACCTTCTGCGTCGGCGAGTCGGGGGTCTGCAGCGAGGGATGCCGCTCCTCCAGGGCGAGCAGCTCGGCGAACCACGCGTCGAACTCGGCGTCGCTGACGGTGGGCTGGTCGAGCACGTAGTAGCGCCAGCGCGCCTCCTCGACCAGCTCGCTCAGCTCGGCGTGCCGCTTCATCGCGGCCACCGGCGTGCCCCCGACGCTGGGCTCGCTCGCGGGGACGCCCTCGACGCCAGGCTCGGTCACCGCACCCTCCATCTCGGTGCTTCGCTCGCTCACGCGGCGCCTCCTTCCGTACGACCCGTACGACACCCCCGTACGACACCCTGGGAGAACGCTATCGCCGCGCACCGACAGGAACACCTCCCGTCAGCCCCACCCTCGCCCTGGACATATCCAACTTTTTGCCGAAATTTCCAGTCATGAGATGTGCGAGCGCGGGATCCACGCAGACTCAGCCGCCCTGAGCCCAGACACCGTCCCAGGACGAGCACCTACCGGTGATCTTCTTGGAGTCGCCCCGGCACACCTGGCCCTCGATGGAGAGCATGTAGCCGGTGCCGAAGGAGAACTCCTTGGCGCCGGAGCAGGTGTGGAGCGTCTTGGCGCCCTTGCCGCTGTCCTCCTTGACCCAGCGGAACCTCAGCCACGAGCAGCCCTCGCGCCCGGGGAGGTCGTAGAGCTTGCCGCTGACCACGAACCCGGGCCGGTCGAGAACGACCTTGCCCTTGGCCTTGCCCGCCCGGTCGGCGGACTGGATCGGACCCCAGCTCCAGATCTCCGGGTTGGCGGAGGTGGAGGCCGCGGCGGGCAGGGCGACCGCCGCGGACGCGATCAGCAGGGTGACCCCCACGGCTACGGTGCGAAGAATCATGAACCGGAGACTACTCAGCCAGATTGCATCCCGCTTGCGGGATCGTCCCGGAGCACCCTGGCGGCCTTTCTGGCCGCGGCCAGCGCCGCCCTCGCGTACCTGGGCGAGGCCCCGGCCAGCCCGCAGGCCGGTGTCAGCACCATCTGCTCGGCGAGCCGCTCGGGCGGGAACCCGAGCCGCCGCCACAGCTCCAGCGCGGGCTTGGCGACCACGCCCGTGTCGAGCAGCCGCGCGTCGGTCGCGGGGACCACGCCGAGGAACAGCAGCAGGCCCGCCTCGACGGCCTCCCCGACGCCGTCCTCGTCGCGCCGCCTGAGCAGCGAGGAGTCCACCGACACGCCGCGCACGCCCCCCCTGCGGAGCAGGCCGAAGGGCACGCCGGGCGCGCAGCAGTGCACGACGGGCGCGGGGAACGCGCCCAGCGACTCTTCCACCCGCGACCCCTCCACGGCGGCCAGCCGCCCGAACCCGGACGCGGTCGGGACGGTGCCGGCCAGCACCCCCGGCAGCCCCGGCTCGTCGAGCTGGAGCACCACCTCGGTCACGCCCGGCAGCCGCCTGCGCACCTCGGCGAGGTGGTCGCCGACCCCCTGGGCCAGCGAGGCGACCAGGTCGCGGACGGCGCCCGCGTCGGAGAGCATCTTGTCGCCGTGCCGCAGCTCGAGCGCGGCCGCGAGGGTCCACGGCCCGCAGACCTGCACCTTGAGCGGGCCCTGGTAGTCGTTCCCGACCTCCTCCAGCCCGTCGAGATCACGCCTGAGGTGGTCGACCGCCCGCCGGTGGTCGCGTCCGGGCCTGTCGGCCAGCCGCCACCCCGACGGCTGCACCTCCACGGGCAGGTCGACGAGCAGCGCGGCCGTCCGGCCGATCATGTCCGCGCCGACTCCCCTGGCGGGCAGTTCGGGCAGGTACGGCAGCTCGGGCACCTCTCCGAACACGACCCGCAGCGCTTCCAGATGATCCTCGCCCGGATGCGACCCGACTCCGGTGGCTCCCCACGTCAACATGGGACAAGCGTAGGCTCTGGTGAATGGAGCTCACCAAGTACGGCCATGCCTGCGTGCGTCTGGAGAAGGACGGCAAGGTTCTGGTCGTCGACCCGGGAACGTTCACCGAGGGCTCGGTGCTCGACGGCGCCGACGCCGTCCTGATCACCCACGCGCACTTCGACCACGTGGACGTGGACCGCCTCAGATCAGCCTCTCCCGACCTGGAGATCTGGACGTGCGAGAGCGTCGCGGAGGCGCTGTCGGACGTCCCGGCCAAGGTCCAGGTGGTCAGGCACGGCGACGACTTCCAGGCGGCCGGCTTCTCGGTGCGGGTCTTCGGCGAGTGGCACGCCAAGAACCACCCCGACGTGCCGGTCGCGCAGAACGTCGGGTTCCTGCTCGACGACGAGCTCTTCTACCCCGGCGACGCCCTGACGGTGCCCGGCGTCGACGTCCCGACCCTCCTGGTGCCCACCAACGCCCCGTGGCTGAAGCTGTCGGAGACCATCGACTACCTGCGCGCGATCCGCCCGGCGCGGGCCTTCTCCACCCACGACGGCCTGCTCAACGAGGTCGGCCTCGGCCTGGTCGACAACTTCCTGAAGATGGAGTCGGACAAGCAGGACGCCGAGATACGCAGGCTCGCGGTCGGCGAGTCGGTCACGCTTCCCTAGCGGTCAGGCCGCGCCGGTGATGGTGGCGGAGCCGATCACGGTGCGGCCCGAGTACAGCACGGCGGCCTGACCCGCGGCGACGCCCGTCGCGGGCCGGTCGAGCTCGACACGCAGCTCGCCGTCGGCCTCGGTGAACCGGCAGCCGTAGACCTCGCCGTGCGCCCGGAGCTGCACCGTCAGCTCGCCGTCGGCCGCCGAGGGCCCGTTCCACACCGGCCTCCGGCAGGTGATCGAGGTGACCTCCAGCGCCGAGCGCGGCCCCACGGTGACCGTGTTCGAGACGGGCTCGATCGACAGGACGTAGCGCGGCCTGCCGTCGGCGGCGGGCCGGTCGATGTGCAGGCCCTTGCGCTGGCCGACCGTGAACCCGTGGGCGCCGTGGTGGCTGCCGACCACCTCGCCCGCCTCGTCGACGATCGGCCCCTCGGCGGCGCCGAGGCGCTGCGCCAGGAAGCCGCGGGTGTCGCCGTCGGCGATGAAGCAGATGTCGTGGCTGTCGGGCTTGTCGGCGACGGTCAGGCCGCGCCTGGCGGCCTCCGCGCGCACCTCGGCCTTGGTCGAGTCGCCCAGCGGGAACATGGCGTGGCCGAGCTGCTCACGGGTGAGGACGCCCAGCACGTACGACTGGTCCTTGCCCTGGTCGACGCTCCTGGACAGGACGCCGTCGACGAGCCTGGCGTGGTGGCCGGTGGCGACCGCGTCGAAGCCGAGCGCCAGCGCCCGGTCGAGCACCGCCGCGAACTTGATCTTCTCGTTGCAGCGCAGGCACGGGTTCGGGGTGCGCCCGGCCGCGTACTCGGCCACGAAGTCGTCGACCACGTCGCGCTGGAAGCGTTCGGCCATGTCCCAGATGTAGAAGGGGATGCCGATCACGTCCGCGGCGCGGCGCGCGTCGCGGGAGTCTTCGATCGTGCAGCAGCCCCTGGCACCCGTACGGTGCGACTGGGGGTTGGCCGACAAGGCCAGATGCACGCCAGTGACGTCGTGACCGGCCTCGGCGACCCGGGCGGCGGCCACGGCGGAGTCGACGCCGCCCGACATGGCGGCAAGCACACGCAGTCCCATGACCTTTCCAGAGTACTGTCCTGGAGGGGATGCCCATCGCCGGGTTCCGCGGACGCGACCGGGTCCTGAGTCTGAGAGGATGCACGGCTATGCGACTGTTCGGGCGCAAGGACGACGAGGAAGAGGCCGGCGAGCCGGGCGACGGCATCGCCGGGTTCTGGGTGTGGTGGCAGGAGTCCAGGCCGCGGGTCGACGCACTGGTGGCGGCGGGCGAGGCCGAGAAGCTGTCGGAGTTGATCGCACCGGCCGTGAACGCGGTTCATCCCGGGCTGGTCTGGGAGGTGGCGCCCGGCAGGAACGCGGCCCACGCGCTGGTGGTGACCGCCGCGGGCGACGCCGAGCTACGCTCCCGGGCGCACCGCTGGGCCAGGGCCGCGCCGCCCGCCGACCTGCTGTGGGAGTTCCACCCGTCGCGCCAGGCCAACCCGCAGGCGATCGACCTCACGCTGGACGTCGGCGGCTTCGAGTTCGCCCTCGACAAGCTGATGCTGGGGTTGCGCGTGCCGCGCAGCACCCCGCGGGTGGACATCGCCGCCTACCACCCGATCTTCGGCGAGCTCGACGACGACACCCGGATGGACGCCGCGCTGCTCGCCCTCGACTGGCTGCTCGGCGAGGACGACGTCGCCAGGTGGGTGGGCGAGATCACGCCCGCCACGTTCCAGCCGATCGACGCGGTGGCGGCGGCCCACCTGCCCGCCGTGGTGGCCGACGTGGCGTCGGGCTACGCGGAGGAGCAGTGGGCGCTGCTGGAAGGCCAGACGGCCAGCGGGGCGCCGCTGGTGGCCACCGCGCGCTATCCGCTGCGTCCGGTCGACTACCCGCTGTTCGACCAGCACATCGCGATCACCCTGCCGTACGCGCACCGCGACGAGTTCGGCCTGCCCGTCGGCGACTCGGTGGCGGCGCTGCGCGACTTCGAGGAGCGACTGGGCGCGCGGCTGCTCAAGCTGCGCGACGACGCGGTGCTCGCCACCCACCTGAGCGCCGAGGGCCACCGGGTGATCCACATCTACGCCGACCCGACCGGCGACGCGGCGATCCACGCCAAGGAGCTGATCGTGAGCTGGGAGGAGGGCGAGCCGCGCGTGGACGTCGCGAGCGACCCTTCGTGGAGCGCCGTGGTGGCCTTCGTCAACTGACCTCGGCCCTGCGTGGGCCGTTAACGCCGACGTTCAGCTGAGCCCGGCCCTGCGCGGGCCGTTCGTGTTGGCGTTCAGCTGAGCCCGGCCCTGCGGGCGCGTTCCACGGCGCCGGGCAGCACCTCGATCAGCCGGTCGACGTCGGCGCGGGTGGAGGTGTGGCCGAGCGTGAAGCGGAGCGAGCCGCGGGCCGCCGCGCTGCCGGCGCCCATCGCGAGCAGCACGTGCGACGGCTGGGCCACCCCCGCCGAGCAGGCCGAACCGGTGGAGCACTCCACGCCCCTCGCGTCGAGCAGCATGAGCAGCGCGTCGCCCTCGCAACCGGGGAAGGAGAAGTGCGCGTTGCCCGGCAGCCTGTCGACGGGATCGCCGTTGAGCACCACGTCGGGCACCGCCTGCCGGACGCGCTGGATGAGCTCGTCGCGCAGCGCGCCCAGGCGGCGGGCGTACTCCGCCTGCTCCTTGACGGCGACGCGGACCGCGGCGGCGAACCCGGCGATGGCGGGCGCGTCGAGCGTGCCGGAGCGCACGTCGCGCTCCTGGCCGCCGCCGTGCTGGACGGGCACCGGCGTGAGGCCCCTGGCGAGCAGCAGCGCGCCGACGCCCATCGGGCCACCGATCTTGTGGCCGCTCAGGGTGAGCGCGTCGGCGCCCGACTCGGCGAACGACACCGGCACCTGACCGATCGCCTGGACGGCGTCGGTGTGGAACGGTATGCCATGGTCGCGGGCGATCGCCGCCAGGACGTGGACGGGCTGCACGGTGCCGACCTCGTTGTTGGCCCACATCACGCTGATCATGGCGACGTCGTCGGGGTCGCTCTCGACTGCGGCCCGCAACGTCTCGGGGCGCAACCGGCCGAGCTCGTCGACGTCGAGCAGTTCCACCTGCGCGCTCTGGCTGTCGGCCAGCCACTGGGCGGGGTCGAGCGCGGCGTGGTGCTCGACGGAGCTGACCAGAAGGCGCCGCCTGGGCCGGCGCGCCCAGTAGAGGCCCTTGATGGCGAGGTTGTCGGCCTCGGTGCCGCCCGAGGTGAACACGACCTCGCTGGGCCTGGCGCCGAGGGCGTCGGCGATGGTCTCGCGCGACTCCTCGACCACCCTGTGCACCTGCCGGCCGGATGCGTGGAGGGAGGAAGCGTTGCCGACCCTGCCGAGTTGCTCCGTCATGGCCTCGATCGCCTCGGGGAGCATCGGCGTGGTCGCCGCGTGATCAAGATAGGCCGCCGGATCGCTCACCTCGTCAGGGTATCTCGTTTGCTACTGTACCGTCCGGACGGTACAGTAGTCTCGTGAGACGAGAAGAGCTACTGGACGCCGCGGAGGACCTCCTCTGCGACCAGGGCTCCGCCGCGCTCACCCTGGCCGCCGTGGCCGACAGGGCAGGTGTCAGCAAGGGTGGTCTGCTGTACCACTTCAGCACCAAGGAAGCCCTGATCAAGGCCATGGTCGAGCGTCTGATCGACGAGTTCGACGAGCTCATGGCCGCCCAGCCGGACGACACCTACACCGAGCGCTACCTCGGGGCCACACTGGCCGCCGTGCGCTCCAGCAAACTGCGACGCTGGGCCGTCGTCACGGGCGCCTCGGGCAACCTCTTCCTGCTCGCGCCGCTGCGCGAGGCGATGGCCAGATGGCATCGCGAGGGGCTGGCCGAGGAGCCTGACCAGGTGGCGTCCCAGATCGTCCGGCTGGCCTGCGAGGGCCTGTGGGACGTGGCGAGCCACGACCCCGACCTCAACTCCGAGGACGATCTGCGCGCCCTCGAGGCGCGCATGCGAGCGCTGCTCAAACCCGCCGCCGCGTCCTGACCCCCCTCCCCTCCCCTCCCCCCGTTTCCTGCCTGTTCTCGCGGCCGCGTGCCCGTGGGCGGCTCCCTGCACGACTTTGAGAGGTGTCCTTCATGACCCGCGACCTGAGGATCGCCCGCTACGGGGCGGTCCTCACCTTCGTCCTCAGTGGCCTGATGGTCGGCACGATGACCGTGCGCATCCCCGCGCTGACCGACAAGCTCGGCCTGTCCGAGTCCACGATCGGCCTGATCCTGCTCGCGTGGGGGCTGGGCGCGCTGGTCACGATGCAGTCGATGCGCCGGATCATGGCGCGTACGGGCAGCAGGGCGGTTCTGCGGGTCGGCGGTCCCCTCACGGCGGCCGGCCTGGTGGCGCTGGCGTTCGCGCCGAACCTGCCGCTGCTGCTGGCCGCCGCGGCCTTCTTCGGCATGGCGTTCGGCACCGTGGACATCGCGATGAACGCCCAGGGCTCCACGGTCGAGCGCGCCTACCGGCGCCCGCTGATGAACGGCCTGCACGCCGGCTGGTGCGTCGGCGCGATCTCGGCGGGCGCCGTCGGCAGCCTGTCGATCGTGCTCGGCCTGTCGTTCACCGCCAACGTGGCGCTGGTCGGCCTGGTCTCGCTGCCGGCGATGCTGCTCATCGGCCGCACGTACCTGCCCGAGCCCCCGGCCAGGGAGTCGGCGACGACGACGGCCCGCCGGCTGCCGCCGATCGTCTACCTGCTCGGCGCGATCATGTTCTTCGCCTTCATGGTGGAGGGGACGGTCGCCGACTGGAACGGCCTGTTCATGCGCAACACCCTGGGCGCTCCCGAGGCCCTGGCCGCGCTCGGCTACCCGGTCTTCGAGGTCGGCATGCTGCTGGCGCGGCTCACCGGCGACCGGCTGCGGGCCAGGTTCGGCGTGCGCGGCATCATGACGCTCTCCGGGCTGGCCACGGCCGGGTTCTTCACGGTCGTGCTGGTCGCGCCCGCCCCGCTGGTCGCGGTGTTCGCGATGTTCTTCGTCGGGCTCGGCGTCGCGACGGTCTCGCCGATGACGCTGTCACTGGCGGGCACGGCCACCGCCACGCCCGGCCCGGCGATCGCCCAGGCGGGCGCGATGGGCTACGCGGGCCTGCTGATGGGCCCGGTGGTGATCGGCTTCCTGTCGGACGTCACGTCGCTGCGCACTGCGCTCGGCATCGCCGTCGTCCTCGGCGTGCTGATCACGGTCGCCGCCCGGTTCCTGCCCCGCGAGGAGCCCGCCGCGGTGACACCGTTGCCAACCAGAGAGCGCGAGCCCATCGCCGCCTAGGACATTTGTCACGCCTGATGCTGTACATCTGGATCTGCCCAGATGATGGCGGTCGATGGGAGGCTTGGCGCATGTCCAAGCCGATCGCCACCGGCGTGCTCCTCACCGTGACGGCGGTGCCGAGTCTCCTGCAGTTCGCCGTCCCCGGGCTGGAGCCCGCGCTGCGGCGCGACCCCGCCGCCATCGCCGGCGGGGAGTGGTGGCGGTTCTGAGAGGAGTGTCCGCTTCGACGCCGCTGCCTGCCTACACAGCCCGCGTGAGAAACGGCCCCTGCTGAGGACTCCTCCCTCGACCTGATGCGGCTGGTCAGGCGGGTGGCGCTGGCAGTCGAGGCGGTGGCGCCGTCGGAGCGCACCTACCTGCTCACGCTCGGCAGCCAGCAGGGCAACGCGCATCTGCACTGGCACGTCGCCCCGCTGCCGCCGGGAACCCCCTACGAGCGCCAGCAGTACCACGCGCTCATGGGGGAGAACGGGCTGATCCCCTGGACCCGCGACCAGGCAGCCGACCTGGCCGCGCGGATCAGGAGCGCCCTGTGAGGGCTACTTCCGCTTCTTGATCTCTTCGGTGAGCTGCGGGACGATCTGGTGCAGGTCGCCCACCACGCCGTAGTCGGCGAGCTCGAAGATCGGAGCCTCCGGGTCCTTGTTGATCGCGATGATGGTCTTCGCGGTCTGCATGCCGGCCCGGTGCTGGATGGCGCCGGAGATGCCCGCCGCGATGTAGAGCTGCGGCGAGACCGTCTTGCCCGTCTGACCCACCTGGAACTGGTGGGGGTACCACCCGGCGTCGGTGGCGGCACGGGAGGCGCCGACAGCGGCGCCCAGCGCGTCGGCCAGGCCCTCGATGACCGCGAAGTTCTCGGCGGAGCCCACGCCGCGCCCTCCGGAGACCACGATCGCGGCCTCGGTCAGCTCGGGGCGGGCGCCCTTCTCCTGCTTCACGCGGTCGACGATGCGGGCCGCCCGCGCGCCCTCGCTGAGCGACAGCGACACCTCCTCCACGGTGCCGGACGCCGCGGCGGCCTCGGGGGCCGTCGAGTTCGGACGCACGGCGACGATCGGGGTGCCCTTGCTCACCTTCGAGTGCACGTTGACGCCGCCGCCGAAGATGGACTGGTCGGCCACGAAGCCCTCGGACAGGCCCACGGCGTCAGTGATGACCCCGGAGTCGGTCTTGACCGCGAGGCGGCCCGCGACCTCCTTGCCCTCGGCCGTGGCGGCCACGAGCACGGCGGCGGGCGACTTGGCGGCCACGAGCTCGGCGAGCAGCTCGGCCTTGGGCGCGACCACGTAGTCGACGACGTCGTCGGAACCGGCGACGTAGATCTTCTCCGCGCCGTACTCGGCCAGCCTGGCCTTGGCGTCGTCCGTGATGCCGGGGCCGGCCCAGACGGCGGCGGGGGTGCCGAGCGAGCGGGCCAGGGTCAGCAACTCCAGCGTGACCTTCTTGACCGCGCCGTCGACCTGCTCGACGAGAACGAGAATCTCCGACATATCAGCAAAACCCCCGTTCTCAGATGAACTTCTTGGACGCGAGGTAGTCGGCGGCCTTCACGCCACCGTCGCCCTCGTCCTTGACGATCGTGCCGGCGGCACGCGGCGGGGCCGCGGCGAAGTCGACGACCTCGGACCAGGCGGCGCCTAGGCCCACCTGGTCGGCGGCGATCTCCGCGTCGGCGACGGCCAGCGTCTCGACCGGCTTCTTCTTGGCTGCCATGATCCCCTTGAAGGACGGGTACCGCGGCGTGTTGATCTTCTCGACCACCGAGACGACGGCGGGCAGCGTGGCCTCCACCTTGTCGTAGCCGTAGTCCGTCAGCCGCTCGATGGTGATCGACGAGCCCTCGACCTCCACCTTCCTGGCCAGCGTGAGCTGCGGCGCGCCGAGGCGCTCGGCCAGCATCGCGGGCAGCACGCCGGTGCGCGCGTCGGTGGACTCGGAGCCGAGGATGACCAGGTCGAACCCGATCTTCTTGAGCGCCTGCGCCATCGCGTAGGAGGTCGAGAGCGCGTCGGAGCCGTGCAGGGCGTCGTCGCTCAGGTGAACCGCCTTGTCGGCGCCCATGGCCAGGGCCTTGCGGATGGTCTCGGTCGCCTTGGCGGGGCCCATGGTGAGCACGGTGACCTCACCGCCGTGGGCCTCCTTGAGCTTCAGAGCCTCCTCGACCGCGTACTCGTCAAGCTCGTTCACCACGCCGTCGACGGCGTCGCGGTCGAGCGTCTTGTCATCGGACCGCAGCTTGCGCTCGGTCGCCGTATCGGGGACCTGCTTCACGCAGACGACGATGTTCATGGCCGGTGGCCGACCTCCCGTGATCGCATGCTCGGAAATCGTGCTGTCCAGACTGCCAGGTGCCCTGTGGGCTCGTGACAGTGGGTGGCCTGGGAGCTGCCCCTGGTCCCCGCCGACATGTTACCCATCAGTAGCTTTCGCGCAAACCTGCAGCTGACCGGGCTCGCACGAAAACGTGGCAGCACGTCCCAGCCTACCGAACTTTGTTCCGTTTCCTGCCGTGGACACGGGCGGACGTCAGGCTGAGACCAGGAAGACGATCCCCACCACCAACGCCGTGCCCGCGAACAGTGCCAGTGTGAACGTGCTGAACACCGCGCTCAGCCCGAAACAGAGCCCGGCCACCCCCGCGACACTCGCGAGATCGATGACCATCCGGCTGGTGCGGTACGGGCCACGGGAGAACAGCGCGACCCCGGCGTCGGCCAGCGCCCCCAGCCCGAACGCGGCGACCAGGAAGAGCGCCACCTCGGGCAGCGGCCACCGGGCCGCCGCCGCCAGCAGCGACACGAACAACCCCGAGCCGACCAGCCAGCGCCTGCGCACCTTCTCCCGGTGCTTGGCCGCGGCCTCCGGCACCCGGTTCCGCTCCCCCGTCCGCGAGCCCGCGTGGCCCGGCGTTCGCGCGACGGTGACCTGAGCGCCCTGGCCACCCGCG